>CAISIP010000410.1 GCA_903885415.1 uncultured beta proteobacterium | reverse complement strand
GGCTGGTTCGACATGCCGCAACGTCTGGGCGACCGTATCGCGGCGCTGGTGGGCGCCGACCCGGGCGAACTGGTTGCCACCGACAGCACCTCGATCAACCTGCACAAGGTGCTCGGCGCGGCGCTGGACATAGCTGTGCAGGACGCGCCCGGGCGACAGCGCGTTCTCAGCGAGCGCAGCAACTTTCCAACCGACCTCTACATCGCACAGGCGCTGTGCCGGCAGCGCGGCTTCACGCTGCAACTGGTCGAAGACGATGCACTGCCGGGCAGCCTGAGCAGCGACGTGGCGGTGTTGATGCTCACGCATGTGAACTACCGCACGGGTGCCATGCACGACATGGCAGCGCTGTCGCGCCTGGCCCATGCAGCGGGCGCGCTAACGGTCTGGGACCTGGCGCACAGCGCGGGAGCGGTGCCGGTAGCACTCAAAGCCGACGGCGCCGATTTCGCCGTCGGCTGCGGCTACAAGTACCTCAACGGCGGACCGGGTGCACCCGCCTTCGTCTGGGTCGCGCCACAGCACGCCAACCGGGTAGGGCAGCCCCTGGCAGGCTGGTGGGGCCATGCGGCGCCATTCACATTCACGCCGGACTACCTACCCGCCGGCGGCGTCACGCGCTATCTCTGCGGAACCCAGCCGATCCTGTCGATGGCCGCGCTTGAGTGCGGGCTCGACACCTTCGATGCCGCGCAGGCGCTCGGCGGCATGGATGCGCTGCGTACCAAGTCGCTGGCGCTGAGCGACCTCTTCATCGCACTGGTCGAACAGCGCTGTGCAGGCCACGGCCTGGGCCTTGCGACACCGCGCGCGCACGCACGCCGCGGGTCACAGGTGGGTCTGACGCGCGCAGGCGCAGACGCAGCCAGCGGTGCCTACGCCATCGTGCAGGCGCTGGCAGCGCGTGGTGTGATCGGCGACTTCCGCGCCGGCGACGGCGACCGGCACGCCGACATACTGCGCTTTGGCCTGACACCGCTGACGCTGGGCTTCGCCGATATATGGAACGCTGTTGAGCAGCTGCGCCAGGTGCTCAACAGCGGCGAATGGCGTCGACCGGAATTCGGGCAGAAGAGCCCGGTCACCTGATACTGCGAATAATGAAAGGACGACGATGAGCGCTGAACTGCTGACGCTGAGCATGGCCCTATCCGACAACGAGCGCACGCGACCGCTGACGCAGGGAAGGTTCCAGCCCCAGGGGGTGCGGCTGATACCCACGGTCGTCCATCCCTCCGAGATGTTCTGGCGGCAATTGAAATACGCTGACTTCGACGTCTCGGAGATGTCGCTGTCGTCGCTGTTCATCGCCACCGCGCGCGGCGACCGGCGCTGGGTAGCTTTGCCCATCTACACCTCGCGCATGTTTTTCCACACACTGATCCTGGTGCGCACCGACCGCGGCATCCTGAGGCCGCAGGACCTCAAGGGCAAGCGCGTCGGCGTTCCCGAATACCAGCAGACAGCAGCGCTATGGTCGCGCGGCATCCTGCAACACGAATTCGGTGTCGCCGCGCATGAGATCGAATGGTTCATGGAACGCGGTCCCGAAAAAAGCCACGCTGGCGCCACCGGCTTCAAGCCGCCCGCCGGGGTGCGACTCAACCAGATCGCTGCCCACACCAACATTGGCGAAATGATGGCCGCCGGGGAACTCGACGCAACCCTGCTGTATCTGAACAGTCGCAATCTGGTCGACCGCAGCACGATCGACCTTGACCGACTGGACTGCGTCAAGCCGCTGTTTCGCGACCGCCAAGGCGAGACCCGTCGCTATTTTTCCAAGACCGGCATCTATCCGATCAACCACACGGTGGTGATGAAACGCGAGCTCTACGAGCGCCACCCCTGGCTGGCACTCAACCTGTTCCATGCTTTTGTCGCTGCCAAGAAGGATGTCGAGGGCGAGGCTGCGCAGTCGCTGCAGTCGTATTTCGACTGCGGACTGATCGACCCCGGGGCACAGGCCATGCTGCAGGAAGACCCCAAGGCCTACGGAATGAAGGCCTCGCGCAAGGTGATCGAGACAATTGCCCGCTATGTGCACGAGCAGGGCCTGAGCGAGCGTCTGGTAGGCGTTGACGAGTTGTTCGCGGCGTCGACGATGGATGTCTGAATCCCTTTGCGGAAGACCCGCCCGAGGCCGTGCGCATGGGTGATTGGCTCGCTTTCCATGCTGCTGACCTTTGTGGTTCTGCGTGGCAGGGAAAACATCAGCCGTGCCGCCTTGCTGGCGGCCTCACTGGGCGTCGTCGGAACGCTGCTTATTCTGTCGGAAAAGGGCGTGCGCTAGCATCGACCACCCTGTGGAGACGACCATGAAAAACCTGATGCGCACATTCACCGCCGCACTACTGCTATGCACCGCCAGCGCACACGGTCTGGCAGCAGAGGCCGGCAGGGACGGCCGCAGCGTGCAGGAGGTGGCGAGCTACCAGGGCGCCGACCGCCTTGCGCGCCTGATCGACGGCGCGCCCAGGGAGGGCGAGCTATCGGTCTATTTCGCGCACCCGATCGTCCAGGTGGTGCTGGACATCGAAGCCAACCGGCGCGAGAAGCTGTTGCAGGAGCTGTGGTCGCCGGCGCAGCAGGATCTGATGCCGGCGGCGCTGCCGGCGCACCGACAGTGGACCGCCTTCAATCTCGACGTATTCACCGCCGCCTACAACACCAAGCGGGTCAGAAAAGACGAACTGCCGAAAACCTACCAGGACCTGCTCGACCCCAAGTGGACGGGGCGCCTGGCGGTCGAGGCCAACGACCCTGTCTGGTTTGCGTCACTGCTGGGCGAGATCGGCGACGAACGCGGGCGCCAGCTGTACGACGATGTCGTGATCAAAAAGGCCCGATGAAAGCGCTGGAAAACCCCGGCAACCCCGCCCCGGCGACGGCCAGCCGCCTGCGCCTGGGCATCGCCGGTTTCGGCACCGCGGGGCGCTCGATGTTGCCCGCCATCGCTGCGCACCCGGGATGCGAACTGGTGGCGATTGCGGACGCCTCGCACAGCCTGCGCGAGGAAATCGGCGGCGCGCTCGGCGCGGCCGTCTACCCGTCGCTGGCCAGCATGTTGGACCACCGCGACCTCGATGCGGTCTACATCGCGACGCCGACCGAACTGCATCTGGAACATGTGCTGCTGGCGGTGGCCGCCAAGAAGCATGTGCTGGTCGAAAAACCGATGGCCGAAAACCTCCAGCGCGCCATGGCAATGGCAGTCGCCGCAGAGGAAGCCGGCCTGGTCTGCCTGGTCGGCCACTCGCACGGCTATGACATGCCGGTCAAAGCCATGCGCGATCTGATCGTTGGCGGCACGCTGGGGCGGGTGCGGATGGTCAACACCTGGTGCTACAGCGACTGGATGCACCGCCCGCGCAGGGTCGACGAGCTCGACGTCCGACTGGGCGGGGGCGTCACCTACCGCCAGGGATCACACCAGTTCGACATACTGCGGCTGCTGTGCGGCGGCATGGTGCGCAGCGTCCGCGCCAAGACCTTCGACTGGCGTGCCGAGCGGCGCGGCATCGGCGCCCACATGGTGTTTCTGGACTTCGAAGACGGCGCGGCTGCGACAGCGATCTACAACGGCTACGGGGGCTTCGACAGCGCCGCGCTGTGCTTCAACATCGGTGAAAGCGGTTTCAGCCAGCCCCCGCGCACCGGGCCCCGCCCCGGTGCTGACGGTCCGCGCATGTCGGTGCAAGAGGAGCTGCGTGCCAAGCAAGAGCGCGCCCGCAACGCCAACTGGGGGCCGTCGCCGCACCCGCCATTTTTCGGACTGACGGTGGTGAGCTGCGAGCGCGGCGACATCCGCCAGTCGCCGCAGGGGCTGACGGTCTATACCGACGAGGGTCAGCGCGATATCCCCTTAGCCACCGACCGCAGCCCGCGCGACCTGGTTCTGGCCGAACTGTACGACGCCATCAGCCGCAAGGCGCCGGCGCTGCACGACGCACGCTGGGGCCTGGCCAACCTGGAAGTCTGCGACGCGGCCATCGCGTCGTCGGCAAGCGGATCGGAGGTGCTGCTACGCCACCAGGTTCGGGTGCGGCCGGGCGCCTGAACCCGCAGACACCCAACCGGTCAGGTCAACGGCAGGCGGCGCAGCAGCGCGCTCCACTGCGCCAGGCTAGCGCCCGGATCGCCAAGCGCCAGCGTTGCCCCAAGCAGCTGCTCGGCGTGTGCTGCGCTCCAGACGCGTCCGGTGAGGTTCATGAACTTGCCGCGCAGTTCGTCACGGGTGTAGGGCGACGCGTCGTCGCCGCGGTTCACGCCGGCCTCGCCCACCAGCGTGCCACCGCCGCGCAGCGTGATGACGACCCTGGCCGGGCGTTCCAGCGGAAGGCGCGCCGTCATCGCCGGATCTTCTTGTACGCGAACCTTTTGCGCGAGCGCCAGCACCGCCGGGTCGCGCACGGCGTCCCAGCTAAAGCTCGCCATCGCGCTGCTGCCGTTGACCAGCCGCGTCGCGACCGCGAAGGGCAGCGAGAACTTCGCCGCCAGGGTATTGCGCGGTGCCGGATCGGACAACTCGGCCGCCATCGCGTAGCTGCTCACCGCGATATGCGCGATCTGCTCTGGACGCGGCAAAGCCGTCAGCGCAGCGATGGCGTCGATGGCGTCCAGCGTTCCGTGGTTGAAACGGCAGCAGGAGTGCAGCTTGAAATAGTTTTGCATCAGGTGCCAGGTCTGGCCAAGCCCGCGCAGCACCTCGGCGGTGTCGAAATGCTCAGACACGATTTTTCCAAACAAGGACGCGGGGCCGTCGCGTTCGCCGGTGAAGCCGCTGTCCGTCAACTGCAGCGCGAGCAATCCCGATCGGTTGCTCAGGCCGGCATAGACGTTGCGCACCAGTCCGCCTTCGAGCATGGTCTGCTTGGATGTGGCAGTACTCAGCGAAGCGCCGATGTTGATGCACTCGCGCATCGCGTGGGGCGGCAAACCGGCGATGCGCGCACAGGCCGCAGCGGCACCGATAGTGCCCCAGGTTCCGTGGGGATGCATCGCGGCACGCAGCTTGCTGGCGGCGCCCAGGCGCGAGCCCACCTCGTAGCCGGTGACCAGGGCCGACAGAAACAAGGCCGCCGGCGCCTGGCGCTGCTCGCACAGTGCCAGCGCGGCCGGTATCACGTGCACCGCCGGATGGCCGCGCGAAAAGCGGTTGCCCTCGTCCATCTCCAGAAAGGTTCCGGCGCAGCCGTTGACAAGCGCTGCCGCGTCCGCACCAGCTCCGCGCCCCAGGCCTATCAAGGTGGCAGCGCCGCCGTCGCCCTGCATGGCCGCCAGCGCACGCAGTTCGGGTTCGGCCGAACCGGCCGCGATGGCGGCGATGGTGTCGGCCAGTATCCACAGCGTCTGCTCGCGCGCTGGCGGCGCCAGCGCTGCGAATTCAACCCCGGCCGCAAAGCGGCTCAGGGTATCGAGGTAGTCGTCGGGGCGATCGGTACACGGGTCGTCGGTGGTGGGCATGAATTTTGGCTCCGGGGTGTCGATGCAAGTAGGGCGCCCGGCGTGGTCCACAGCACATCGCTGTGCGCGCGTAACCGGGCCAGCAACGTGCGCAGCGCGCCAATGCGGCTGGGCATGGCGCTGAGCCAAGGGTGGATGGGCAGCGCAAACACGGCCGCGCGCTGTTGCTGCGCGCATTCCTGGCGCATCCGCTCGAAAGCCGCTACGGCGAGTTCGGTGTGGGCGCGCGGTTCCAGGTTGCGCAGCCACTGGCACTGCACATCGTCCCATTCGCTCGACAACGGGATCGACAGCAGCGGCGGTTCGGTGTGCATCCAGTACGGCTGGTCGTCGTTGCACCAGTCCAGCGTGTAGCCTATCCCCGCCGCCGCCAGCAACGCCGGTGTGTCGGGCGTGGTGCCCCAGTCCTGGCTCAGCCAGCCCTGCGGACGCTGGCCCGTCGCCTGCAGCACCGCCTCAATCGACCCGTTGATGGTGGCGCGCTGCGTCGGCAGGTCCATGTTCGCGTGCATCATCCGGGTGGCGTAGTCGCCATGCGCCACCCATTCGCAGCCCCAGTCATTGAACAGCTGCACCAGCGCCGGAAGGCGCCGCAAAGCCATCGCGTTGGCCGCAACCACCGGCCGCAGCCCCACCTCGCGCAGTGCGTCGATCGCGCGAAATATGCCCACCCGCAGCCCGTATTCGCGCTGCGACCAGCTGCGGTAGTCGGGCGCGAAACTGCCGTACTCGCCGACCATGCGCGGGTCGCGCAGCGCGTCGGCCGGCGGCGTCAGTTCCCAGTGCTCCAGGAACAGCAGCGCATAGGCGGCAAGGCCCCGGCCGTCGGCCCATTGAAAACGGGTGCGCGACGGTAGCGCGCTGTAGTCGTAAAGGTGGTGGTCCATCCGGGCACAAGGCCCACGGCGGGGCTTTTTCGGGTGTTGACGAATCAGGAGGTCTCGGGCATAGTCTAGGCCAATTGTTCTAGAAATGGAACAATAAACTTCGCAACACCGGCGATCACCCGTTGGGCACCACTACAAGGACACACCATGACTTCGCATTCCCGGATCACACGTCGTTCCATCCTGAAAGCCGGCGCTGCCGGCGCGGTGCTCGGGGTTCCGGGCCTTTCGCTGGCGCAAGCCAAGTCGATCAAGGTCGGCCTGCTGCACCCGGTCAGCGGCGCACTGGCCTACAGCGGCGGCCAGTCGCGTCTGGGCGGCATGCTCGCCATCGACGAAATCAATGCCGCCGGCGGAATCAAGTCCATGGGCGGCGCCAAGCTCGAGGCGCTGCTGGGCGACTCGCAATCGCGCCCGGAGGTTGGCGTGAGCGAAGTCGAGCGCATGCAGCAAGAAGGCGTGGCGGCCTATGTCGGCTGTTTTGCCAGCGGCATCGCGCTGCCGGCGACGCAGGCCGCCGCCAAGTACAACACGCCGTTCCTGATAGACGTCGGCGTGTCCGACGCGCTGGTCAGCCGCGGGCTGAAGAATGTCTTTCGGCTGGCGCCGGGCAACGGCAAGTGCGTCGACGACGCCTTCGCAGGTTTGGCAGAGGTCAACAAAGCCGCCGGTGGCCTTGCCAAGACCGCCGTGATCGTGCACGAGGACTCGGAGTTCGGCACCAGCACCGCGAAGCTGCTGTCGGCCAAGCTGTCGGGAATCGGCCTTGAGGTGAAAGAGGTTCTCAAGCACGCGACCCCGACGCGCGACTTCACCAACCTGGTACTGCGCATCAAGGCGATCAAGCCCGACATCGTCATCATGAGCAACTACCAGAACGAGTATGTGCTGATTGCCCGCACCATCTACCAGCAGAAGGTCGATCTGGCCGGAATGTTCAGCGTGCTCGGCGGCGGCTTCAACTACAAGCTGGTCAAGGAACAGCCCGAAGTCGCCCAGTACATGATGGACTTCAACCACTGGTACAACCCCAAGAACCCGAAGGCGCTCGACATGCGCAAGCGCGTCGAGGCCAAGGACAACCTGTTCACCTTCGAGGTCTACTGCACGTACAACTCGGTCAAGCTGTTCGCCGACGCGCTCGAAAACGCCAAGAGCGCCGACAAGGAAAAGGTAATCGCCGCGCTTGAGGTCAGCACCTGGGCCGACCACTTCATGCCCTACGGACCCACCAAGTTCGTGAATGGCCAGAACCAGGGCGGCCGCGCAGCGCTGCTGCAGGCATCGCGCACCGATATCGATGTGGTCTGGCCCAACGAATTTGCCGCCGTCAAGCCGGTGTTCCCGCGCCCGAAGTTCAGCTGAACTTCGGCTAGCCTCCAACAGCCCGCACGCCGCAGCGTGCGGGCCTCAACCGGGAATTCGCTTTGGATCCAACCATCCTCGCGGCGGCCGCCATCAACGGACTGCTGCTCGGCGGCATGTACACGCTCGTCGCCAGCGGCCTGACGCTGATTTACGGCGTTTTGCACATCATCAACTTCGCGCACGGCAGCATGCTGATGCTCGCGATGTTCGGCGTGTTCTACCTGCTCACCAAATTTGGGATCGACCCTTACCTTTCGATGCTGGTGATGGTGCCGGCCATGTACGGCCTGGGCTATGCGATCTACAAGGGCGTGATCGGCCGACTGTCCAGCGGACGCGACGAAAACATCCTGCTGATCACGCTGGGCCTGTCGATCCTGATCGAGAACATCGCGCTGATGCTGTTCAAAGGCGACTCACGAACCATCTCGGTTTCCTACTCTGACACGATGATCGAACTCGGGCCCACGCTGGTTCCGCTGCCCAAGCTGATCTCGTTTGCCGTCGCGATGCTGCTGTGCGCTGCGTTGGCGCTGTTCATACAGCGTACCGACACCGGCCGCGCCATCCGCGCGGTGGCCAAGGAGCGCGTCGGCGCACGGCTGGTGGGCATCGACGTCGACCGCATATTCGCGATCTCCTACGGCATCGGGCTGGCGACGCTGGGCGCTGCAGCCTGCCTGCTGATGCCGATCTTTTATGTGTCACCCACCATCGGCCACGTTTTCGTGCTGGTTGCCTTCACCGTCGTGGTGCTCGGCGGAATGGGCAGCTTTCTGGGCGCGGTGGTCGGCGGCATGATCGTCGGCCTGACCGAGTCCTTCGGCGGCCTGTTTCTGGGCGAGAGTCTGGGGCAAATAGGCATCTCGCTGATCTTCATCCTGATCCTGCTGCTGCGCCCCTCGGGCCTGTTCGGAGCGCGGCGATGAACTCGCAATTGCAACCCGTACCCTGGAAACTGCACTTGGCGGTGCTCGCTGTAGCGCTGGCGTTTCCCTTCGTTTTTCCATCGAACTTTGCGGTGAACTTCGGCGTGCTGGCTCTGTTTTACGCCTTCATCGGCCAGTCATGGAACATGGCGGGCGGCTTCGCCGGACAGCTGTCCTTTGGCCATGTCGCGTTCTTTGGCGCCGGCGCCTATGCGTCGACCATCTTGCAACTGCGCTTTGGCATGTCGCCCTGGGCCGGACTGCCGGCGGCGGCGCTGGCAGGTGCGCTGGTGGGCGGGGTGATCGCGGTCCTGTCCTTTCGCGCCGGACTGCGGGGCTCCTACTTTGCGCTGATCACCCTGGCGTTTGCCGAGGTACTGCGGATCATCGCCAACTCGACCGACCTCACCGGCGGCGGCCTTGGCATGCTCATACCGATGAAGGCCGGCGCCGCCAACTTCCAGTTTGCCGAGCGCAGCGGCTTTTACTACCTGATCCTGTTGCTGACGCTGCTGTCGGTGGCGCTGGCGGAATGGCTGCGACGCTCACGCTTTGGCGCGCGGCTGGCGGCCATACGCGAGAACGAGGAGTCGGCGATGGCGTTGGGCATCAACGTATTCGCCGAGAAGGTGCGGGTGATGCTGCTGTCGGGCGCACTGTGCGGCGTAGGCGGCTGCTTCTTCGCGCAGTATTTCCTGTACATCGACCCGACCATCGTGTTCGGCGTCGACAAGTCGGTCGAGATGCTTCTGGTGAGCATCATCGGTGGCGCGGGCACCGTCTACGGACCGCTGATCGGCGCCGTTCTGCTGGCATTGGCCAGCGAAGGAACGCGCGCCATCACCCAGGTCCAAGGGCTTTCGCTGGTGCTTTATGGCGCTTTGCTGGTGCTGATCATCGCGTACCTGCCCAACGGCCTGATCGACCTGTTCAAGCGCCGACCGCAGCCACGCAAGGAGACCCGCTGATGCTGCGCATCTCCGGATTGAGCAAGATTTTCGGCGGTCTGCGTGCGGTCGACAACGCGAGCCTGCAGGTCGATGCGGGCCGCATCGTTGCACTCATTGGCCCCAATGGCGCGGGAAAAACCACCCTGTTCGCGGCGATTGCCGGCTTCCTGCCCGTCGACGGGGGCAGCGTTGAGCTGCTGGGAGAAAACATTACCGGTCTGCCGGCGCACCAGATAGCGCGCCGCGGCATGGTGCGGACCTTCCAGATCACGCAGCCCTTTGCCAAGCTCACGGTCCACGAGAACATCGCGGTTGGCGCCTACCAGCGCTTCGCACAGCGCGAGGCGGCATGGGAGCACGCGCGGGCGATCGCGCGGCAGGTCGGCATGGAACGCATGCTGGAGCAACCCTCGGCCGACCTGACGGTGGCCGGACGCAAGCGGCTCGAGCTTGCGCGCGCGCTGGCCACGTCGCCGCGACTGCTGCTGCTCGACGAGGTGATGGCAGGGCTCAACCCGTCGGAGATCCTGGAGATCATCGCCATCATCCGCGCGATCCGCGACAGCGGCGTCACGGTGCTGCTGATCGAGCATGTGATGCACGCGGTGATGAGCCTGTCGGACCATATCTATGTGCTGTCCTACGGAAAAATCATCGCCGAGGGGGACCCCCAGCAGGTGGTGTCAAACCCGGCC
>CAISIP010000409.1 GCA_903885415.1 uncultured beta proteobacterium | reverse complement strand
TTCGGCCATCGGCCCGCGCGTGGGCGTCTGGGCCAGCACCGCCTGTGCCGCAGCAGCGCCTGCGAGCACCAGCGCCGAGCGCCGGCTCACAGGGGTCTTCGTCAAATCGCTCATTGGGTTTCTCCTTGCTTCCGATTTTCAAACCGCGGCCGTCGCCTGCCTCAGGCCTCGTCCCGCTTGGGCTTCTGGCCCTTGAGGAACAGCCTGGACCACAGGCCTTCCCACTTCTCGAATTCGTCCAGCGTGATCACCGGGTCGATCATTTCGTAAGCAAACCGGTTCAGCGGGGTGGGAACCGCCAGACTCGCCGGCACCCGGTTGCGCTCACGCAGGATGGTCTGGCCCTGCGTCGACAGCACGAAGTCGGCAAACAGCAGCGCAGCATGCGGGTTCGCCGCGCGCGCTGCCAGCGCGATCGCGTTGGGTCTGCCGAAAGTCGGCGCCAGCGCCTTCCACTGCACCGGCGCGCCTTGCCGGGCCAGCCGCTCGATGTTGTGGTTATGGATCGTCGCGGTGATCGGCACCTCGCCCGACGCCAGCAACTCACCGAGCAGGCTGTGGCCGGAGCGAATCTGCGGACGCGAATCGGCGAGGCGGGCGAAATACGCCAGCCCCTTGTCCTCGCCCATGAACTTCACCATCGCGCCAAACCAGTCGATGTCGCCGGCCTCGATGCCGATCCTGCCGGCAAAGCGCGGATGCAGCAGGTCCTGGTAGCTCGCAGGCACCTGATCGGGCCGGACCAGGTCGGTGTTGTAGCCGACGACGAAAAAGCTGAAGCGGTCGGCGACATAGTGGCGGTGCTTGGGAAAGGCCGCCGGCGCCAGATCGCGAAACTGCGGGCTGAAGAACTCGGCCAGCAGCTTCTCGCGGTACATCGCCTCCATCTCGGGACTGTTGGTCTCCAGCACGTCGACCGCGTGGCGGCCGGCGCGGGCCTCGGTGACCGCGCGTTGCAGCACTTTCTCCGAACTCGCGCGCCAGACGACGACCTTGATGCCGGTCTTCTTCTCAAAGGCTTCGGTCAGCGGCGCCGCGTCCTTGGTGTTGAGCGAGGTGTAGAGGTTGACCGGCTTTTCTCGGCCCGCACCCTCGAGCAACCGCGCCTCGCGCTCGTCGCCGCGCTGCAGGTAGAGCGCGCGGTTGCGCGCCGCGCCGTCCTGCGCGCGCACCCCCGCCGCGCCGAGCACGCCCAGCGACGCCAGCATCAGGCGCCGGCGTCGGGAGTCTTTCGGTTCGGGGTGATGCGCCATCGTTCTCTCAGGCTCTGGCGGGCGGCAGATCGGCGAGTTCGGCCTGGTACGCGGCGTCCATGCGCGGCTCCAGCCCGACCCTGGCCAGCGCTGCGGCAAAGCCCTCGCGCACCTGCGCCGGCTCGTCGGCATAGTCGACCTGGTGGCCGCCGACGCGCCGGCTGATCCAGGCCTTGGGGACGCCCTGTGCGTTGCGGATCGATACGCCTTCGGCCTTGAACGCCAGATAGCGCGCCGGCGTGCTGCCGGTGTTGAAGTGCTGGTGCATCCACATATTGGGCGGGACGATCATCGACCCCTCCTGCCAGTCGAACTGGCGCGACGGCTCGCCCTCGGGCGCCATCAGGCTGTAGCCCTCGCCGCTGAGGATGATGACGTGCGCGCCAGGACCGTGCGCGTGCGCCTTCTTGTAGGTGCCGACCGGGAACTGCGAGATGTGGCTGTTCATGCTGCCGCGCGCCATGCTAAAGCGGATATGGCCGCCGCCGGCGCCGCGCTCCTTGGCCGCCATCAGCGGCAGGTTGATCGCGTCGGCGACGAAGTTGGTGTCGAGCAGCAGGCCCTTTTGCTCGCCCTTGTTGGCGAAATAGTCGCTTTCGCCCGAGAAGCGGTCCTTGAAGTCGAAGGGCGTTCCGAACACGAAGGCGGTGTCGCCGAAGGCGTTGATGATCACCGGCCCGTTGGTGACCGAGACGAAGCGCGCGGCGTCCTTGCCCGAGCCGTTGAAGTGCTGGTGCGAGGTGTTCAGCGGTATCGCGAAGATCGCTCCGGCCTGCCACTCGAAGCTGACTTTGCGGCCCGCCTCGTTCCACACGCTGGTCGAGCCGCGGCCGTCGAGGATGTAGATCATTTCCTCGAACAGCTGGCGCTGCGGCGCGAGTTCGCCGCCCGGCGCTATCTCGCACACATAGCAATCGTTGGAGGTACGCGACGCGTCGTGGTTGAGGTACACGCCCTTGCCGCCGCGCCGCGCCCAGGGTTTGAGATCGACCGTGTGCAGGTTCGCCACATGCATCGCGTCGATGATGTCGAGCCCTTCGCTCGCCACCCAGCGGGTATAGGGTGTCGCCTTTTCGGTCTCGAATTTCTTGGCAATCGCGTCGGATACCAGCGCATTGCGCGTACTGTCACTCATGAACTTGCTTTCAGGTGGGCCGGCTGGCGCCGGTCTTGGGGGTCACGGACGATTTCAAAAAGGGCTCAGGGCTTGAGGTAGCGCGCCACCTCGGCCGCGCTCAGCACATGGCCGGCCTTGAACTCGGGGGCGTCCTCGATCTGCTCGAGGTCGTTGAGGCCGCTGGACTTGAAGATCCGGTTGATCGCCGATATCAGCCGCACCGGCCGATCGGCGCTGGCGTTGAAATGCTGGTGAATGGTGTTGGGCGGAATGTAGATCACGTCGCCGGCTTCCCACTCGTAACGCTTGACCTCGGTCTGCGGCGTCCAGTGGTAGGTGTCGGTGATCTCGACGTCACAGTCCTGGTGCAGGTCGTAGCCGTGGCCTTCGAGCACGTACAGGCACTCCTCGGCCAGGTGCCGGTGCTTGCCCGAATGGCTGCCCGGCGGGACGATCTGCATATAGGCGTCGACCGTCTCCATGCGGGTGTTCATGGCGGAATTGAGCAGGTGCTTGAGCAGGCCCTGGCGCGCCATTTCCCACGGCATGTCGGCCGGCCGCACCACCTTCTTGCGCTTTGCGTTGCGCGCCGGCGCGTCGGCTGCGTCGTCGAGCAGCGCCTGGTACAGCGGCTGGTTGGTGTCGCCCTGCAGCCAGGCCTTTGATTCGGTCCATGCCATGATTTTTCCTTCTCAAACGTCGTGGTTGTAGTTGTCTTCGCCTTCGCGCACCCTGAAGCCTTCGCCGCCGGGCGCAGGCTCGCTGGGCCGCGGTTCGACCTGGTGCTGGAACAGCATGTTCATGAACATGTACATCGGCTTGGTCTTGATCACCAGCGCGCGCGCGGGCTTGGTGTCGCTGGCGTTGAAATGCTGGTGCACGCAGTTGTTGTGAACGATCGCGATGTCGCCGGCCTTCCAGTCGTAGCGGATGCCGTCGTGGATCTCGTAGCCCTCGCCGTCGAGGATGTAGAAAGCCGCCTCGTTGACATGGCCGTGCTTTTGCGAGCGACCGCCCGGCCCGTATTCTTCCAGGTGCAGGTGAAAGGTCTGGGTGATGCCGTCCTTGGGCTCCACATAGTGGCGGCTGAAGGCCTGCGGCCCGTCGTTGAACTTGATCTCCGAGCCCTTGCGCACCCGCGGCATCGCGCGCAGGCGCACCAACTCGTCCTTCAGGCTGTAAGCGCCCTGGATGCCGCGCACAAAGGTGCGGTCCTTCTTGCTGTGGTAATGCGACTCGTTGGCGACCGGCACGCCGGGTGCCGCGATCGTCGGGGGGGTCTTATCGTCCATATTGCTCCAGTTGATAACGTTTGGGTTTCAGGGTTCTGCAGATTTCACGGTTCAGTCCGGCCTGCGGCAGCGCGATGCCGGCCTGCGCCGCCATTTCGCTGACGATCGCCATATCGTCTTCGGCCCAGGCCATGCTCTGGGTGCCCCACTTGTCGAGCGCGTCGTTGGTCGCGCTGGAGATCAGCAGCGCCTTGCGCAGCACCTCGGTATCGACGCCGTAGTGCCGCGCCAGCGCAAGCGCCTCATGGTCAGCGACCAGGCAGGCCCACAGCACCAGATTGTTCGCCGCCTTGGCGACCTGCGCGCTGCCGGCGTCGCCGGTACGCACCACGTCGGTGGAGAAGGCGCGCAGCGCCGGCGTCACCCGCTCGACCACCTCGGCGGGTCCGCCGACAAAAGTCAGCAGGGTGCCGGCGTCGGCCGCCTGGCCACCGCGGCATACGGTCGCGTCGATGACGTGCAGCCCGCGCGCGCCCGCCTGCTGCGCGAGTTCGCGCACCGTGTCGGGATGAATGGTGCTCAGGATGGCGACGATGCTGCCCGGGCGCGCCTGTGCCAGCGCCCCGTCGGCGGCCAGCAACGCGCGCACCTCCCGGTCGAAGCCGACGCAGACCAGGATCAGCTCGCAGTTGGCGGCGATTTCGGCCGCCCCGGTGGCCCAGCGCGCGCCCAGCGCCTCGACCGCCGCCTGCCGGGCCGGGTCGATGTCACAGGCCATCGCCGCGAAGCCCTTGCGCACCAGGTGGCCGATGATCGGCGTTCCCATGCGACCGGCGCCGATCAGGCCCACGCTGCTGTGTGTCATGCCGCTATTCCTTCGGATCGGGGTTGGGGTTGGGCTTGCGCCACCGCGTCGGCTTCGCGAGCATCGACGCATACAAGGTGATCGGCCCTTCGCGACGTGCGCGCTCCACCAACTGCGGGTCGGCGGCGGCGGGTCGCTCCTTCAGGGCGGGCAGGCGCAAGACGCATCGCGAAGGCTCAGCGTTTCTGGGTAATGGTGTCGAGCAGCGCGGGCTGCCCGGCCTTGACCCGCGCGATCGCGCGCTGCAGCGCGCCGGCGACGTCGCCGGGCTGGTCGATCGGGCCCTCGGCGTACCAGCCCATCGAGCGCGCCAGCGTCGCGAAGTCCGGCGCCGGGTCGTCCAGATCCATGCCGATATAGGCCCGGTCCACCGGCGTGCCCCGGTGCTTGGCCATGCGGATCTGGTGCTCCCAGTCGTTGAAATAGGCGCGGTTGTTGTACATCACCACCAGCATCGGTATGCGGTGCTTCGCGGCGACCCACAGCGCGCCGGCGTCGAACATCAGGTCGCCGTCGGGCTGCATGTTGACGACCAGGCGGCCTGCGTCGCGGTGCGCCAGCGCGACGCCCAGCGACAGGCCGAACTGGGTCGCGGTTCCCAGCGACTTGCCGGGATGGCGGTAGGGCTGGTCAAAATCCCACAGCTTGAGCGTCCACTCTTCGAGCGTTCCGGCGCTGAGCACCCAGTCTTCGGTCTTGATCTGCTGCCAGACCTCGCTGGCCAGCCGCGGCAGCGTGATCGGGCTGGCGTCGGACTCCAGCAGCGCCTGTGCGGCCCACTTGGCGCGCAGCGCATGGTGCTTGCGCGCGGTGGCGCCGGCGCGGCGCACGGCGCGCGCGGCGAAGGCGGCGTCGTCGCGCGCATGCTGCTGCATCAGCGCGGTGAGCGCCGGTATGGCCAGCAGCGTGTCGGCGACGATGCGCTGGTCGGCGTAGAGCAGGCGCTGGTAGTCCATCGCCCAGGCCGAGATGTTGAGGTCGCCAAAGCCAATGTCGATCCACTTGCAGTGCTTGGGCACCAGGCTGACGAGTTCGCGCGTCGTGCTCGCGAGCTCGGTGGTCGGGCGCTCCCAATCGCGCACGTCCAGGCACAGCACCAGGTCGGCGTCGCGAAACATATCCTTGGACATGCTCAGGTTCAGCGGATGGCAGCCGGGGAAATTCAGCCGCTGGTTCAGGTCGTAGACCGGCGCGCCCAGGGTTTCGGCCAGCGTCACCAGCGCGTGGAAACCGGCTGGGTCACGGCCCAGATATTCGGCCAGGATCACCGGACGCTTGGCCGCCGCCAGCGCCTTGGCCGCCAGCGCCAGCGCCGCCGGGTCGGCGGCCAGCGGCGACGGCACGCGCTGGTAGCCCTTGGGCGGCAAGGCCACCGCGTGGCTCAGCTTTTGCTCCTGCAGCCAGGCGTCGTAGCACATGTAGACCGGGCCGCGCGGCTCGGTCATCATCACCGAATAGGCGCGCGCGAAGGCCTCCGGAACGCCGTCGACGGTGGTCGGCTGGTAGTCCCATTTGGTGTAATCGCGCACCGCGGCGCCCTGCGTCTGCGCCGAGTGGATCCAGTCGATCTTGGGCCGTCGCTTGGTCTCGTCCATCGGGCCGGTGGCGCCGATGATGAAGATCGGCGCGCGGTCGATATAGGCATAGTAGACCGCCATGTTGGCGTGCAGCAGCCCGACCAGGTTGTGCAGGATGGCGACCATCGGCCTGCCGCTGGCCTTGGCGTAGCCGTGCGCCACCTGCACTGCGGTTTCCTCGTGCTGGCACAGCATCATCAGCGGTTCGTTGCCGCCGTAGTTGACGATCGAGTCGTGCAGCCCACGGTAGCTCGCGCCGGGGTTGAGCGCAGCAAAGGGCAGTCCGTAGTGGTGCAGCAGGTCGACAATGACGTCGGCGCCCCAGCGCTCCCGCGGCTTGCGCGCAGGCGGCGTCTTCTTCGGCTTGACCACATGCGCGAACTGCCGCTTATCGGCTGGCGCCGGCGCTGCGCTGGCGGCATTTTTCGGCAACTGGCGTGCAGCACCCACTGGTTTCTTCATGGGCTTTTCTGCAGTTCGGCCGACGCCGGCATGGCGACCACCTTGGCCGGCTCAATGCGCGCCCAGACGCGCTGGCCGATGGGCGTGCGCACCGAGGGGTGGGTGCGCGACAGCAGCGTGCGCTCGCCGACCTTGATCTGGAAGTCCATCGCTTCGCCCAGGAATACCTTCTGGTCGACCATCGCGTGCCAGGCGTTGACGCGGGTGTCGGCCGGCTGCGCGTCGCTCAGGTCCACGTCCTCCGGGCGTATCGACAGCACCACCTTGTCGCCAGCGCGCACCGGCTCGACCGAATAGGCGCGCAGCGCGCCGATCTCGGTGTCGATGCGGTAAAAGCCCTGCTCGGCGTCGACGGCAAGCACCCGTCCGTCGACAAAGTTGGTGCTGCCTACAAAGTCGGCGACAAACTGGTTTTGCGGCCGCTCGTAGATATCGCGCGGCGAACCGATCTGCTGGATCCGGCCCAGGTTCATCACCGCAACCTGGTGCGACAGCGCCAGCGCCTCGCTTTGGTCGTGCGTGACGTAAACGGTGGTGATTTTCAGCTCGCGCTGCAGCCGCTTTAGCTCGAAGCGCATCAGCTCGCGCAGCTT
>CAISIP010000408.1 GCA_903885415.1 uncultured beta proteobacterium | reverse complement strand
CTTCCCGACGCGATCATCATCGAACACCCAGGCCTCGCCGGGGGCCACCTTGGAGCGGCCAAAGTAGCAGACCTGCACGACCCGCGCTTCGACTTTGAAAACGCGATTCCACAGTCAAGGGCCTTTTTGCGATCGGCCGGCATAGAAAGCGAGGTTCCGCTCATAGCCGCTGGCGGTATCCGCAGCCTGCAGGACATCGCCCGGCTCCAAGGCCTGGGCGCGGCAGCTGCGCAACTTGGAACACCGTTCGCGGTCACGCTGGAAGGCGACGCGCATCCCGAATTCAAGCGGGTGCTGGCCCAGGCCAGCGACGAGCAGATGGTCGAGTTCACCAGCGTCGCCGGCCTTCCGGCGCGCGCCGTGCAGACCCCCTGGCTGAGCGCCTATCTCAAAATAGAAGACAAGTTGCAGGCCGTGGCGCACCCGAAATTGCGCTGCACCAAAAGCTTTGACTGCCTGGCCCAGTGCGGATTGCGCGACGGCACGCTGGGATGGGGCCAGTTTTGCATCGACAACCAGCTCGCAGCGGCGCTGCGTGGCGATGTCAAGAAGGGGCTGTTCTTTCGCGGCGCTGGCGCACTGCCCTTCGGTGAACAGATCCGCAGCGTGAGCGACTTGATACAAAAGCTGCTCACCGGCAGCGTTGCTGCGCTGCCCGCCTGAGGGATGGCATCGAGGTCGCCGCATGGATTTCGCCGACTCTGCCCGCTCGCGCGACATGCGCCAGCGGCTCGACGCATTCATCGACCGCTACCTGCTGCCGTACAACGCCGCCTGGCACGCTGCGGCCGCAAGGGGTGAGTCGACTCCGCCCTTTGTGCAGGATCTCAAGGAACTGGCCCAAAGCGAGGGGCTGTGGAACCTGTTCTTGCCCAGCCTGCGCGCAGACCAGCCGGGAACGGCGCTCAGCAATCTGGACTACGCGCCTTTGGCGGAATCGATGGGGCGACTGCCATGGGCGTGCGAAATTTTTAACTGCAGCGCGCCCGATACCGGCAACATGGAACTGCTGCAGTTGTTTGCAACGCCGGCGCAGCGCAGCGCATGGCTCGACCCGCTGCTGGCCGGAACCATCCGCTCCGCCTTTGCCATGTCCGAGCCCGATGTCGCCTCGTCCGACCCGACCAACCTGCAAACCACGGTGCGGGTCGAGGGCAACCAACTCGTCCTGAATGGCCGCAAGTGGTTCATCACCGGCGCGGCACATCCGGCCTGCCGACTCCTGATCGTCATGGGCCGCAGCGCGGGCGCCGCGGGCCCCCGACACGCCAACCACAGCATCGTGCTGGTGCCCCTGCAAACGCCTGGCGTCGAGATCGTGCGCAACATTGCGATCCTGCAGCATCTGACACCCGAAGGGCACTGCGAAATCGTGCTGCGCGATGTGCGGGTTCCGCTGGAAAACCTGCTCGGCCGCGAGGGTGAGGGCTTCGCCATGGCACAGGCACGCCTGGGCCCGGGCCGCATCCACCACTGCATGCGAACGGTCGGCCAGTGCGAGCTGGCGCTGCGCCTGATGTGCGACCGCGCCCTCGAGCGCCAGGCATTCGGCAAAACTTTGGCCGACTTCGCCAACGTGCAGGAGTGGATCGCCGAGTCGCGCCTGGAGATCGACCAGGCGCGGCTGTTGGTGCTGCGCAGCGCCTGGCTGCTCGACCAGGGCCACGATGCACGGGTCGACGTATCGGCCATCAAAGTCGTTGCGGCCCGGCTGCAAACCCGGGTACTCAACCGCGCCATCCAGACCTTTGGCGCCATGGGCCTTTCGCCGGATACACCCCTGGCCTATTTCTGGACCTGGGGTCGCGCGATGCAATTGCTGGACGGGCCCGACGAAGTGCACCTGCGCAGCATCGCGCGCAACGAGATCGACCATGCGCGGCGCCAGCGCGGCGCCAGCGCGGCCTACTTCACCACACCCGAACAAATGCGCGCGCCGCCGCACATTCGCTGAGCGCGAGCGGGCCCGCACCCAGGCAGCAGGCGCCTCGAACCTACAGCCCCTAGCCGGCTCCTGGATGCCCGAGCATCTAGTGCGGCGTGTTGGCCTTTTTCGGAATCGGTTTCTTGGCCTTCTCCGCGGCGGCGGCGGCCTCGTCTTCACCAGGGCGCGCAGCGCGAACCACCGTTCGGCAAACCACCTTCGGCGGCGCCCCGATCTTGGGAGTAGATCCTTGACAACCGCGCTGCTTGGTTCCCGGCAGGGTGGCACAGCCCGCCTGTTGCCAGGTATCGCCTTGGGGGTTCAGGTCCTTGCTCACTGCACAGACCCGCTCGACCTTGTAGGCAATAGCTTGCGTCACG
>CAISIP010000407.1 GCA_903885415.1 uncultured beta proteobacterium | reverse complement strand
GTTTGTCTGGATACTGGGCGGTGGCCAAGAGCGGCACAGCTAAAGCCAAAGCACTGAGGCATTTAAAAATGAAACGAGCACTACGCAAAGAAGTCATTGAAATCCTTCAATTCAAGTCAATTTAATCTGAGTATTGCACCAGTGATGAAATGCGAAAGCATGAAAAACCCTAATGTGCACGCTCAAATTGGGGCAAAGTTTCATACATATCAAAATAAGTGCCAAAGGCTTTCTTGTTCCAGCAATTGCTGACTAGGGCCATCGAAAATAATTCTGCCGGACTTGAGGACGACAGCACGCTCAACCTGTTGCAGCGTGGCGGGAACGTTTTGCTCGACGATGACCACCGTCGTGCCTTCGGTCTGGTTAATCGCGCGGATCGATGCGAGGACATCCCGAACAATGATCGGTGCCAAACCCGTGGTGGGTTCGTCCAACAGCAACAGTTTCGGGCGTGTCATCAGCGCCATGCCAAGAGCCAGCATTTGTTGCTGCCCGCCGCTCAAGGAGCCTGCCAGTTGTACGTTTCGCTCTTTCAGAATGGGAAAGATGCCATAAACTGTTTCGGCATAAGCCGGGTCATGCATCAAGCCTGAAATGCGCAAATTTTGCGCGACCGAAAGCTCGCGAAAGACGTTGTGGCCTTGGGGCACGAAGCCAATGCCTTGTCGCACGTTGAGGTGAACCTGACCCGGCAGAATGGACTGGTTGTTGTAGCGGATGTTTCCGCTGATCTGGGCGATATCGCCAACACAACTCTTGAGCAGCGTGGTTTTCCCTGCGCCGTTGTGGCCAAATATTCCGATGCGCTCCCCGTCTCCGATGGTCAGTGACAGTTCGTGCAAAACTTGCAGCTTGCCGTAGTGGGCGTTGACGTTTTCGATTTGCAGCAACTGGGGCTCTCCTTTTGGTTAAAGGCCGCTTACGCGCCGAAATACAAGTCCGCCAGTGTCTTGCTGGACAAAAGGGTGTCGACGCTTCCGCGTTCGAGTATTTTTCCGCTGGCCATGAAGACGGCGCTGTTGCACAGATCTTTGATGAAGGACACGTTGTGTTCGACGACACAGACTGCCCGTCCGGCTGCGGCTTCTTCCCTGACGATGGTTTTCATCGTGTCGTAGGCAATGCCTTCGACACCGGCCATCGGCTCATCGAGCAGCAGACAGTCGCCGTCGTTCATCAGCGCACGGGCCAGTCCGACGAGCTTTTGCTGTCCAAAGGTAATGTCGTTGACATTGGCGTGAGCAATGCCCTCAAGCTTCATCCTGTCCAATATCGTCATGGCGCGTTCACGCAGTATCTGGCCGGCGTTCGCGACCTGTTTCGGGCGAAAAATGATGTGAGAAATTTTTTCGCCGGGATACTCGCGTGGAGCCACCAACATGTTTTCCAGCACGCTCAGGGTCGAAAAAAGACGCATGTTTTGCCAAGTGCGTGCCACGCCAAGCCGCGCCCGACGATGCAAAGACAAACCGTCCAAGGATTGACCTGCGACTGAAATGGTGCCGGAATCCACGGGGTAGACGCCCGATATCAGATTGAAAAGTGAGGTTTTACCAGCCCCGTTGGGACCGATCAGCCCGAGGATTTCGCCTCGATGGATGTCGATGGAAATATGGTCCGCCACGACGATGCCGCCGAAGCTTTTGCAGACGTCATTCAAGGAGATCAAAGC
>CAISIP010000406.1 GCA_903885415.1 uncultured beta proteobacterium | reverse complement strand
CGCTCCGGAACGCCGACTTTTTGCCCCAGGTCTTCCAGCGCCAACTGCTCGTAAAAGCCGCGCACGCTGGCGATGCTCTGCAGCAGGCGGGTCGCCTCGGCGCGCTCGGCGTCGCTGCGGCCCGCGCCCATCAGGGCGCGCGCGCGCCAGTAAACCCACGGGGCTTCCTTGCGCTGGGACTCACCCATCGCCGCTGTCGCCGCCAGCACCTGCGCCCAGTTGCCTGCGCGCAGCGCGGCGCGCACCTTCCAGGCCAGATGGTCTTCGTGCATGAACGGGTCCTGGCCCTGCAAAAAATGGGCCATTGCGCCGTCGTCTAGGCGCTGCGCGCTGCGCTTGCCGATCACGCCCCAGACCCAGCTGCGTTCCTCGGGTGTGAGTTGGGTCTTCCAGCGCAGTTTGCCCAATTGCGCGGCCGCCAGCGCAGGGTCTTGCACCGCCAGGCGTATCAGCGCCAGCGTCACCAGTTCGCGCGTGCGCGGCAGCAGCGCGGTGAGTTTTTCGTTCAGATAGCGCTCGGGGTTCGCGTACAGGGTGTTGACCTTCGCCCCCCAGCCCGGGTTGAGAAAGTCAACCGCTTGCACCGCGATCCGAAGCCGGTCGTTTTCCATGCCCAGCCGCGCACGCATCCAGGCCGTCTGCGCCGGCAGTTTCCCCGCCTTGAGCTGCTGCTCGGCGGCTGCCGAGCAGCCTTCGTCGGCCTCGCGCTGCGCCAGCCACAGCTCCTGCACTTGTGCCGCCACGTCGGCGCTAGCGGATTGGAACTCGGTCAGCAGCGCGTAGCAACGCACCGAGCGGTCGTCGTTCATCCGGTACTTGGGGTATTCGGCCATGAATCCGGCCCAGTCGCGCCTTTGTCCCAGCAGCACCAGCCAGTCGTTGCGCATCCGGTCTTCCTGGTAGCTGCCGGCGAAGCGCTGCAGGAAGTCCTGCACCTCCTTGGGCGCAGCCTCCTCGAGGCGCAGTTTCAGCTCCCAGTAGGCGGCCCAGGCCTCGAGTACATGGCCGCGCGACTGCGGCAACAGCGCTGCCAGCCGCTTGCGGTCGCCCTTCTTGAATGCATCGCCCATCTCGACCATGGCCTCGTCGGCTCTGGCGCTGTCCTTCGACTGGGCGACGGCGCTGGCGGCGGGCATGGCCAGCACGGCCAGCGTCAGGCAGATCAATGTCAAAATGGCTCGCAATCGCATAGGGAGATTATGGACAACTCCGAGGACGCAAAGGCGCTCCACAAGAAAGCCCTTCGCATCGACTTGGTCGCGCGGCGCCTGGCCATGCCCGATCGTCAGCAGCGCGCCGACCTGTTGCAGGATGTGCTGCGGATCTGGCTGGTAGGTCGTCCGGACACGGTGATCGGCGCCTACTGGCCGATCAAGGGCGAGTTCGACCCCTTGCCGGCGCTGCACCGCTGGAAGGAAGACGGCGAACTGATCGACCAGCCCCAGCTTCGACGCATCGGTCTGCCGGTGGTCGACAAGGTTCACAAGACCATGGTGTTTCACGCCTGGTATCCGGGCTGCCGCATGGAAGAAGACGCCTACGGCATACCCAAGCCGCGGGATACCGAAGTCATCATTCCCAGTGTGCTGTTTGTCGCCTGCGTCGGCTATGGGCCCGGCGGTTACCGGCTGGGTTACGGCGGCGGCTTTTATGACCGGATGCTGGCGACGCTGGAGCCTCGCCCCCACACCGTCGGGCTGGCTTTCACCAACGGCTTTGTGTCCGATTTCGAGTCGCAGCCGCACGACATCGCGCTGGACGCGATCCTCAACGAAAACGGCGCTGTCTGGCCGGTCTAGGTCCGGCGCTGCGGCTTCAGGCCGTCTGCGCCGCTTCAGACTGCGGCTGCTGCGGCAGTTTCTCGGGCAGGAAGCCCCCGGACTGATGGCGCCACAGCGCGCTGTAGTGCCTGCCCAGCGCCAGCAACTCCTGGTGCGTTCCGGACTCGACGATGCGCCCCTGGTCGAGAACGATCAGCCGGTCGAGCCGTGCGATGGTCGACAGCCGGTGTGCGATGGCGATCACCGTCTTGCCGTCCATCAGTCCGAGCAGCTGCTGCTGAATAGCGAGTTCGACCTCGCTGTCAAGCGCTGAAGTCGCCTCGTCCAGGATCAGGATGGGCGCGTTCTTGAGTACCACGCGTGCGATCGCGATGCGCTGGCGCTGACCGCCCGAGAGCTTGACGCCGCGCTCCCCCACTTGGGCAGCCAGGCCGTCGCGGCCCTTCCAGTCGCGCAGGCCTTGGACAAAATCATAGGCCTGCGCCGTCTGCGCTGCGGCGATGACCTCGGCTTCGCTGGCATTGGGGTTGCCGTAGCGAATGTTGGCGGCTATCGAGCGGTGCAGCAGCGAGGTGTCTTGCGTCACCATGCCGATCTGCGCACGCACGCTGTCCTGCGTTGCCAGCGCGATGTCCTGTCCGTCAATCAGAATGCGGCCGCTGTCGGGGTCGAAAAAGCGCAGCAGCAGGTTCACCAGGGTGGACTTGCCGGCGCCCGAGCGACCGATCAGGCCGATGCGCTCGCCTGGGCGTATGACCAGATCGATGTCGCTGAGGACCGGCCGGCCGCTGTGGTAAGAAAAACTCAGGCCTTCGAAGCGTATCTCGCCGCTGCGAACCTGCAACGCGCGGGCGTCTGCCTGGTCGGCCATCTGGTGCGGCTGTGCGATGGTTTCCATCCCCTCTTGCACCACGCCCAGGTTCTCGAAAATGCCTGCCACTTCCCATGACACCCAGCCCGCGGCGCTGGTGATTTGCCAGGCCAGCGGCAACGCCATTGCAAACACGGCGACCTCGAGTGCCTCGGATTGCCACAGCGCCAGCCCGACCGCGGCGGTTGCCACCAGCAGCAGCGCGTTGAGCATCCACAGCGTCCAGATGAACTGCGTCACCAGCCGCATATGGCGCGCGATCGCCGTCTGGTGCGCGTCGATCACATCCCGGACATGGCGGTCTTCGTCGCTGGGTCGCGCGAACAGCTTGACCGTCAGGATGTTGCTGTAGGTGTCGACCACCCGCGCGACCACGCGCGATCGCTGGTCCGAGCTGGCTTTGGATAGTTCGCGCATGCGCGGAACAAAGTAGCGCAGGAAGCCGATGTATCCGGCAAACCAGCACAGCGTGGGAAGCGCCAGCCTCCAGTCCGACAGGCCCATCAGCACGATCGTCGTCAGTCCGTAGACCAGGATGTACCAGACCGCCCGCACGCCCGACACCGCGCTCTCGCGCAGCGAATTGCCGGTCTGCATCACCCGGTTGGCGACGCGACCCGCAAAGTCGTCCTGAAAGAAGGGCCAGCTCTGGCGCACCACATGCCAGTGGTTTTGCCAGCGCACCAGGCTGGTGAACGCCGGCATCACCGCGTTAAAGCGCAGCAGGCTGTCGAACAGCAGCGCCGCCGGCCGCAGCACGAGCATGAAGCCCAGCATCCACAGCAGCATCGGCCAGGCATCGCGCAGCGCGGCCTGGCGATCGCTGGCGGTCATCAGGCCCACCAACTGACCGATCAGCACCGGCGTCACGGTATCGCTCAGCGCCACCAGCAGGCAGCTCAGCAGCATGGCCGCAAAGAGCCCGCGTGCCTGGCGGATGAAATGCCAGTAGAAGGCCAGCAGCCCCGGCGGAGGCGCGCCGGGCGGTGGCGGCTCCGTAGCGGCCAGGCGCGACTCGAAAAAACGAAACAGGGGGTCGAACATCCGATGACTCTAACCGAGCGCTGGCATAGCCTGCACCCAGGGTACGCCGCTAAAATTCAACCATCCTCAGGAGAAGCCCATGTCCCGCAGCACCGCCAAAGTCTTCGCCTCCCAGGCCGACCTGAGCGACAAGAAAATCAGCTTCGTGCAGCTCAGCGCGCACTGCTGGGCCTACACCGCCGAGGGCGACCCGAATTCGGGAGTCGTCATCGGGGACAAGTTCATTCTGGTCAGCGACGCCACCGCGACGCCGGCGATGGCGCAGGATCTGATCGCGCGCATCCGTGGGGTTAGTGACAAGCCGATCAAGTATGTGCTGCTGACGCATTACCACGCGGTGCGCGTGCTGGGCGCGAGCGCCTTTAGCGCCGAGGGCGCGACCGAGGTCATCGCCAGCCAGGGAACGCTGGAGCTGATCCGCGAGCGCGGCGCGCAGGACATGCAAAGCGAGATGGAGCGCTTCCCCCGCCTTTTTCGCAACAGCGAAAGCGTTCCCGGCCTGACCTGGCCCACGCTGGTGGTGGGTGGCGGCGACCCGGCGCGCGGCGAAGTGCCGGGCCGCCTCACGCTGGACCTGGGCGGCGTCACGGTGCAGATCTGGCACCCCGGGCCGGGCCACACGCGCGGCGACACCATCGCCTGGGTCGAGCAGGAAAAGGTGCTGTTCAGCGGCGATCTGGTCGAGTACCAGGCCGGCGTGTACACCGGCGACGCTCAGCTACAGGAGTGGCCTGCCACCCTGGAGGCGCTGCGCGCGCTTGGCGCGACCGCGCTGGTGCCGGGACGCGGCGAGGCGATGCAGGGCGCCGCCGACGTCGACAAGGCGATCGACTACACCAAGCTGTGGGTCGAGACGCTGTTTCGCTGCGGCAAAGAGGCTGCCGCCGCCGAGCTCGACCTCAAGGGCGCGATGCAGCACACGCGCAAGAGCATGGACCCGATCTTCGGCCAGGTCTTCATCTACGAGCACTGCCTGCCCTTTGACGTCAGCCGCGCCTTCGACGAAGCCAAGGGAATCAAGAACCCGCGCATCTGGACCGCGCAGCGCGACCAGGACATGTGGGCCGCCCTGCAATCCTGAGGCTTAGCCCCTTCGCCCCTTAGCCCCTTAGCGCGTTGCCGCGAGCGTTCGCGCGTCGCTTTCATAGGCCGCAAGCTTTCGAACGGCGCGCGCGCGTTGTTCGGCCGTGGCGCTGTTGTGCAGCAGTGCGGTGGTCTTGCAGCTGTCCTGGATTAGCTGTTCGAAATGCGCGTGGTAGACCGGGTTGGGTGAATGGCTTAGCCGCTCGATATAGGCGTGCAGCGCGGCCGCGGACTGGCTAGCGCCGGGTCGGGGGTTCGTGCTGCTGAGCAGGCGAAGGGTTTGCAGCAGGTCTTGGTTGCGCCGCGCGCGCTCGCTCAGGCTGCGGGCGGGGTCGAATCCCTGCTCGGCGATGGCATTGCGTAGCAAGGCCACCTGGCGCTCTTCTAGCGAACCGTAAAACTGTTCGGCCCGGTCTACCGCGGTCTTCAGGCGTTTGGCGCGAATCTCCTGCGGACTCGGTTTGGTCCATTCGGCGCGCCACTCGGCGGTTGTCTTATCCAGTTTGGTTTCCAGGTGTGCAATCTGCGCGCCCGCCATTCCCATCGCCAGCGCAGTCGCTGCCGGCTCTGCGCGCGCGATCAGCGTGTCCAGACGGGAACGCGCCTCGGCAACCAGGCTGCAGACCTGCTCGGGGCTGGTGTCCGCGCTGGCCAGCAGCCGGGTTTTTTTCAGCAGTTCAGCCACCCGGGGCATTTCGGCGCTGCGGTGCCACTGCTGCAACTGCGCCAGCTCGGCGCGCAGCTGCTGCGACTGCTGCTCGTTGAGGTCGGCATAGCTGTCGATCCACCAATACGCCAATTCCGACGCATTGTTGTAAGCCAGTTTGACCGCGCTGCAGGCCTGCAGCAGCACCAGCGCTGCGGTGGCGGCAAGCAGACCGATAATCCGGCCACAGCACACCCCTAGGGGACGGGAACCAGACATGGCAGCAGGAAAGACAGCGGAAACGCGCTCGGTGGATGTGGTCATCATGGCCGCGGGAAAGGGCACCCGCATGAAAAGCAAATTACCCAAAGTATTGCACTGTCTTGCCGGCCGGCCACTGATACGCCATGTGCTCGATACGGCGAGCGGATTGGGCGCGCGCAGCGCGGTGCTGGTCACCGGGCACGGCGCCGAGGCGGTGGAAGCCGCCTGCAGCGCTGCGGGGGGGCTGGCGCTGAAGCTGCATTTCGTGCGCCAGCAGCCGCAACTCGGTACCGGCCATGCGGTGCAGCAGGCGGTTCCGGTGCTGCCCGACGACGGCGTGGTGGTCGTGCTCAGTGGCGACGTTCCGCTCACCGAAGCAGACACATTGCGCGCACTGATCGGGCTGTGCGGCGGCTCGAAGCTGGCGCTGCTGACGCTGGCGCTCGACGAACCCAGCGGCTACGGCCGCATCGTTCGCTCGGCCAATGGCGCGGGTCAGGTGGTGGCGATCGTCGAGGAGAAGGACGCCAGCGCAGCCCAGCGCGCGATCCGCGAGATTTACAGCGGCATCATGGCGGCGCCCGCGGCGTTGCTCAAAGGCTGGCTGGAGCGGCTCGACAACCACAACGCGCAGGGCGAGTACTACTTGACCGACATCGTGAAGCTCGCGGTGGCCGACGGCGTCGAGGTGCTGGCGCAGCAGATTTCCGACCCCTTGCAGGTGGCGGGCGTGAACAGTCCGCTGCAGCTCGCCGAACTCGAGCGCGCCTGGCAACTGCGTCAGGCGCGTCAGTTCATGGAGCAGGGGGTTCGGATCGCCGACCCGGCGCGCTTCGACGTGCGCGGCAGCCTGCAGTGCGGGCAGGATGTGGCGATCGACGTGAACTGCGTGTTCGAAGGTGCGGTGTGCCTGGGCGACGATGTGCGCGTCGGTGCCCATTGCGTGATTGCCAACGCCTCCATCGCGGCGGGCGCGGTGATCCATCCCTTCACCCACATCGACGGCGAGAAGGCCGGCGTGCGCGTGGGCGAGGGCGCGGTGGTCGGACCCTTCGCGCGCCTGCGCCCCGGGGCGGTGCTGGGCGAAGGCGTGCATATCGGCAACTTCGTCGAGGTGAAAAACGCCACGCTCGGCGCCGGCGCCAAGGCCAACCATCTGGCGTATCTGGGCGACGCGACGGTCGGCCAGCGGGTGAACTTTGGCGCTGGCAGCATCACGGCCAATTACGACGGCGCGCGCAAGCACCGCACCGTGATTGAGGACGACGTGCATGTGGGCAGCAACTGCGTCCTGGTGGCGCCCTTGACCATCGGCATGGGCGCCACGGTGGGCGGCGGATCGACCATCAGCAAGAGCGCGCCTGCCGGTTCCCTGAGCGTCGCGCGCGCCAAGCAGGTTGTGGTGTCGGGATGGAAGCGTCCGATCAAGTGAGCCAATGGCCGCAGGAGGCCAACGCGCAGATTGCCCGGTTGCAAGCTGAACTCGCGCACTCCAGGCTGGCGCTGGACGACTTCAGACGCACCGTATCGCACGATCTCCGCGCGCCGCTGCGCCATATCGGCGCCTACCTGCAGATCATCCGCGAGGACCTCGGCGCTGCGGCCGACCCCAGCCTGCTATCGCACCTGGAAACCGCGCGGAGCGCAGCCGACCAGTTGCAAGCCATGATCGACGGGCTGGCCGAACTCGCGCAGCTCGCGGGCGCCGAACTGCAGTGGGCCGACGTCGACCTGCAGGCCTTGCTGCGCCAGGCGCGCGGCCAGCTCGACGCCATGGCGCCGGCGAGGTCGCTTGTATGGCATGTCGCGCCCGATCTGCCGGTCGTTCGCGGTGACGCGGTGTTGCTGATGCGCTTGCTGACTGCGCTGCTCGACAACGCGCTGAAATTCAGCCGCCATCAGCCCACTGCGGCGATCACGGTGGACTGGACGCGCGAGGCGAATGGCATGTGTGGGCTGCGCATCGCCGACAACGGGGCGGGCTTTGACCCGCGTTGGGGCGGCAAGTTGTTTGGGGTCTTTCAACGCCTGCACAGCGCACGCGACTACCCGGGCCTTGGTCTGGGGCTGGCGATGGCGCGTGCCATCGTCGAGCGCCACGGCGGCTCCATCCGCGCCACAGCCGCCGTGGGCCAGGGCTGCACCGTCAGTCTGACGCTGCCGCTGGCCCAGGGCGCGGCGCCATAGCGATTCGCACGCCAAACTTGCTGCGCTTGACGCTGAAAAACGCCTTTACGTTGCGCACATTGGCGTCGCTGTTGAAAAGCCCTTGCGCGAGCTCCAGGTAGCCGGGCATGTCGCGCACCTGCAGCACCAGCACGAAATCGGGTCCGGGCGACACCCGGTAGCACTGCTGTACCGCGGGCTCGGCCACCGCCCGCTTTTCAAAGTCGGCCAGCAGTTCTGCGCCCTGGCGATCGAGTGTGATTTCCACGATCGCGCACAGACCGTGGCCTAGCAAGGGCGCCAACTTGTCGGCCGCGAGGATGGCGATTTCGCGCTCGATCAGGCCCGCCTCGCGCAGGCGCTTGACCCGGCGCAAACAGGTCGGCGGGGACGTGCCCGCCCGCTCGGCCAGCGCCTGGTTGCTCAGGGACGCATCCTGCTGCAACAGATCGAGCAAGCGAATATCCACCCCATCCAATTCTATTTGTTCCATTTTTCGATATTAAATGAAATTTAAATTTGTAACAGTAAAAATATGAAATAAATGAGACAAATTCATTCAACTATGAACTTGAATTTCTCTTTCTTCGGCTAGCATTGGCCGCATCACTATTGGAGCTTGCATGTGTGGGATTGTCGGCGCGGTATCGACGCGCAATATTGTTCCTGTTCTGGTGCAGGGCCTGCAACGCCTTGAATACCGGGGCTACGACTCCTGCGGCATTGCGGTGCACCAGGGGGGATTGCAGCGCGCGCGCAGCACGGCGCGCGTGGCCGAATTGAGCGAGCAGGTGCAGCGCACCGGCCTGAGCGGAACCAGCGGCATCGCCCATACCCGCTGGGCCACACACGGCGCGCCGACCGCCGCCAACGCCCACCCACACGCCACCGAAAAGCTGGCGCTGGTGCATAACGGCATCATCGAAAACTTCCGCCCCCTGCGAGAGGCGCTG
>CAISIP010000405.1 GCA_903885415.1 uncultured beta proteobacterium | reverse complement strand
GACGCATTGGCGGTCGCCCTGCTCGATGCCCGAGGTTTTAAGGCAGACGATTTTGCCCGCTCCCACCCCGGAGGCGCGCTGGGGCGCAAGCTGCTTACGCTGGTGCGCGATGTCATGCGCAAGGGGGACGCGGTTCCGAAGATCGCACCCGACGCCAGGGTGTCCGGACTGATGCGCGAAATGAGCAGCAAGGGTCTGGGTGCGGTGGCGATCGTGGATGTCGAAGATCGTATCCTGGGCATATTCACCGACGGCGATTTGCGTCGACTCGTCGAGAAGGGCAGCGATCTGCGGGCAGTCACTGCCGTGGCGGCCATGCACCCGGATCCGCGCACCGTGCCAGAAGGCGCGCTCGCCGTGGACGCGGCGAGGCTGATGGAACTGCATCGCATTACCAGCGTGCTTGTCGTCGACGAAAAGGGCCGGCTGTGCGGCGCAGTCAACAGCAACGATCTCATGCGCGCCAAGGTAATTTGATGGCTGCGACGCTGCGCCATCCCCCGGAATTACTGCTCAAGGCGCAGGGGATAGCGGTGGCATTTTTTGACGTCGATGGCGTGCTGACCGACGGCGGCTTGTACTTCAGTGAAAGCGGTGAATCCCTCAAGCGCTTCAATACCCTCGACGGTCTTGGTCTAAAGCTGCTGCAATCCGCGGGAATCACGCCGGCGATTATTTCGGGACGAGACTCGCAAGCGCTGCGTGCTCGGCTGCAGGCGCTGGGAGTCGTGCATCTGCACTGTGGCGTAGCCGACAAGCGCGCCGCCGCCGAGGAGACCCTGGGTGCGCTGGGGCTTTCCTGGAGCGTCGCCGCAGTAATTGGCGACGACTGGCCCGATCTGCCCCTGATGCATCGCTGCGCCTTTGCAGCCGCCCCGCCGGGCGCCCACGACGAGGTGCTTGCCCGCGCCGACTATGTTTGTAAAAGGCGTGCGGGCGATGGCGCGGCGCGCGAATTTTGCGACCTCCTGCTAGTCGCCAGCGGCCACTATGCGCGGCTGCTCGATGAGGCCAGCGCTTGATAAGGTTCCTGATTTCTGCCTGGGATCGGCTGTCCCTGTATCTGCCGGTCGGCTTGATGGGGTTGCTGGCCTTGGGCACCTACTGGCTGGTTCAGAACACGCCGAGCGCCAGGCCGCCACCCGTTCAGGGCCCAGTGCGCCATGAGGCCGACTACTTCATGAAGAATTTTTCGGTCAAGACATTTTTTGCAAACGGCAAGCTCAAGAGCGAGGTGTTCGGCAGCGCAGCCCGGCACTACCCCGACACCGACACGCTGGAAATAGAGCAGGTCAGAACCCGCTCTATGGACGCGCTCGGCCGGTTGACGACGGCGCGCGCGGAACGGGCGCTGACTAATGGCGACGCGAGCGAGGTGCAGTTGTACGGGCAGGCACGCATTGTTCGCGAAGCGCTTTCCGGCCAGGCCGGCGCTGCAGGTCAGCGCTTTGAGTTTCGCGGCGAGTTCCTGCACGCCTTCATGAATACCGAGCGGGTGATGTCCGACCAACCGGTGGAAATGCGCCGTGGCCTAGACGTCTTTTCGGCTGATGCTATGGAATTTGACAACCTGCGACAAACCATGACGATGCAGGGGCGGGTCAGGGGCACGCTGGTGCCCGCTCCGCCGAATTGAGGCCTGGTTGCGGATCGCAATAGCCAGGCGGAAAACAATCGAATGAAAAAAGGGCCCGCGAGGGCCCTGATTCTTGACGCGCGCTTTTCGCGCTGATGGCAATAGTCTTAGTAGCTGCTGCGGCCACCGCCGTATCCGCCGCCACCGCCACCACCACTGCGACCCCCGCCGCCGCCGCCGTATCCGCCACCACCACCACCGCCGCTACCGCCACCACCATATCCGCCGCCGCCGCCACTACCG
>CAISIP010000404.1 GCA_903885415.1 uncultured beta proteobacterium | reverse complement strand
CCTCTACATACCGCTGGGTGGCAACCGGGTCAGTCCGCCTCGGATCTACCTGAACCTGCTGCTGACCATGGCCATCGCCGGGCTGTGGCACGGCGGCGACAGCTGGAACCTCCTGTTGTGGGGCGCGGCGCATGGAGCCGCCCTGTGCCTGGCGCGGGCATGGGACAACGCCGGCTGGCCTGCGCCGCCGCAGTGGATGTCGCGGCTGCTGACCCTGCTGTTCGTGATGCTCGCCTGGACCATCTTCAGGGCCCACAACTTCGACGACGCGATGCGGATGTACGCGGGTCAGGCAGGACGTAACGGCGTGGCGCCCGGCGACGCCATGCTGCTGCTGCTGCGACCTGCGCACGGGGTCGCGCTGGCGCTGGGCCTGGCCTGCGTCGTGGCGCCTGCGGTGCAGCCCTGGATCGCGCGGCGCATTCCCAGCTTCGCGACCCGCCTTGGCGCGCAATGGCCGCTGCCCGCCTTCCTGCTCTCCTATGCCCTGATCGCCAGCCGCGGCGCAGTCCCATTTTTGTACTTTCAATTCTGATGAACACCAGCACGCTGCACCCGTCGCCCGCCACCATCGGTCTGCCGGTCCGCCAGGCGATGGCGCCCCATTCGCTGTCGGGCGGCTGCTTCGCGCTGCTGCTGGCGCTCGGACTGCTGGGCAATGTCTACAGCTGGGTGGAGGACAAGCTCAAGCTGCTGGGCCCGGTATCGACATGGCACAGCCTGATCGACGGCCAATGGATCCACAAAGCCGCTGAGGCTGTGACCGCCGCGCCGGCGCCGGACGGCGCAGCGAAGCCAGTACCATCGTGGGCCAGCTGGTGGAAGGGGGACTTCATGACCGGCAGGCTGATGCAGAAGTTTCCAGACCAGATTGCGCACACCCCGTTACCGGCAACGGCCGCCCAGAGGGAGCGCGAACTGAGCTGGCTGCTACTCGGCGATATGGGGCACAGAGTCCGCGGAGGTGACAAAGGGTGGCTGTTTCTGGCCGATGAACTGACGCCCCATCCCGACGCAGCCGCCGACGCCGCCAGGCGCGCATCCGAAGTCATCACCCTGCACCAGCGACTGGCTGCCCAGGGCGTCGAACTGCTGGTCGCCGTGGTACCCGACAAAAGCCGCATCGAAGCCGAGCATCTGGGTCTGCTGCGACGACCCGATGCATTCGAAGGCCGCGTGCGCCAATGGACCGCGATGCTGGCGCAGGCCGGCGTTCATGCGGTAGACCTTGGCGATGCGCTGGCCGCAACCCGCCGTCAAGGCAAGCAGGCTTTCTTGCGCACCGACAGCCACTGGACCGAGGAAGGGGCTGAGGCCGCAGCAGCGCAGATCGCCCAGCGCAGCCTGCCGTTGCGTGCAGACATTGCCGGCGACGGGGCCGGTCTGGAAATGAGCACCCGTACGCAGATGCCGCGCCCCGGCGACTTGGTGCGCCTCGCCGGCCTCGACGGGCTGCCGCTGTGGCTGCAGCCGAAGGTGGAATCCGCACAGCAAAGCCGCTTCCAGGCGCTGCGCGCGCCAGCGTCGGCCAACGACGACCTGTTCGGCGACGCAGCCTTGCCAAGCGTTGCGCTGATCGGAAGCTCCTTCTCGCGGACCTCGAACTTCGCGCCCTTTTTGGCCCTGCAGTTGCGCGCACAGGTCGCCAACTTTGCGCTCGACGGGGGTGACTTTTCGGGCGCAGCGCGCGCCTACCTGGCGAGCCAGGCCTTCCGACAGACGCCACCGAAGCTGCTGATTTGGGAGATACCCGAAAGGGTGCTGAGCAGCGGGCGCAAGGACGACCACCTGCCCTAGGGCGACTGCGCCCGATCCGACGCGGGCGGGCCGTCGGACCGCGACCTCGCGTGGGCGCCCGGAGCTCCTAGAATCACGGCACGGTAAGACCAGCAAGGACACGATCATGTGGAACAACGACGACGAACTTTTTGCACTGATGCGCGCGCGCCTGTTTCCCGCCGTGGTCGGCGACATTCTCGACACCATGGGGCTTTTCAAGCAGTTTCTGAGCCCGTCGATCCGAGCGCTGCGCAGCGACATGGTGGTGCTCGGTCGCGCGATGCCGGTATTGGAGAGCAACTGCTTTTCTGTCATCGAGCCCGAAGGAAAGTTGCCGATCAGCCGCCAGCCATTCGGCCTGATGTTCGAGGCGCTGGACGACCTGAAAGCCAACGAGGTGTATGTGGCGACCGGCTGCGCGCCACAGTTTGCGCTGTGGGGCGGACTGATGACGACCCGCGCCATGCACCTCAAGGCGGCTGGTGCGGTGCTCGACGGCTATTCGCGCGACACGCCGGAGGTGCTGCAACTTGGCCTCCCGGTTTTTTCCTACGGCGGCTATGCGCAAGATCAGGGGCCGCGCGGCAAGGTGGTCGATTACCGGGTCGCGGTGGAAATCAACGGCGTGCGGGTGGAGCCCGGCGACATCGTATTTGGCGATCTGGACGGGGTTCTGGTGATACCCCGCCGTGCCCAGGAAGAGGCGATCCGCAAGGCGCTCGAAAAGGCGAGCACCGAGAACAGGGCGCGACTGGCCATCGAAGGCGGCATGAGCACGGCGCAAGCCTTCAAGACCTTCGGTGTGATGTGAGCGCAGCGCGGCTGCGGGGTGCTGTCGATGCCTGGCGTGCCTTCATCCTTTTCGCTCGCCGAAGCGCCTCCCGCCATGACCGACAATCTGCGCCCCACCCCTTCCCGCACCACCCTTTCCACTACGCAGCGTGACAAGCCACCCTACCGACATCATCGCCGCAGCCGACGCAGACGCGACGCAGCCCGACACCGCCCCGACTGCAGCCGGCACGCCCGTCGCCGGCCACGGCCGCCCCACTAGCCGCACGGTCAGCGTGCAGCCGGTACTGGAAAAGCTGTTCACGCTTTATCCCGCGCTTTTTGGCGCCGAGTTCCTGCCGCTCAAGCGCGGTGTATTCCAGGATCTGCTCGCCGCACACCCGGAGGCATTCGATCGCGCCAGCCTCAAGGCGGCGCTCGGGCTCCACACCCGCGGCACCCGCTACCTGCAATGCGTCGCAGCCGGCAAGCAGCGCCACGACCTGCAGGGACACCCGGTGGAGCCAGTAGCGCCCGAGCATGTCTTCCAAGCGATTCTGGAATTATTTCGCCGCCGACAGGCGCGCACCCAGGCCGACCTGCGGCCCCGGGTGCGTGCGCAGCTCGCCGCCGCTTTCGATGCGTCGGGCCTGGATCGGCTGGACTATCTGGCGCGCATTCAGTGCACCGATGCGAGCGCCCAGGCGATGCTCGACGATGTGTTTGCCGAGCGCGACCAGCAGCGCGCGCGCCAGGATGCGATGCGCAAGGCTTTCGAGGCCAGCGCCAAGACACCGGCCGAGTTCGCCGCGATGTACGGACTCGATCCGCGCGACGTTGCCGCCATGGTGGGCATCGCCCCGACGCAAGCCTAAAGCTGCAGCGGGGTTCATGCGTCGGGGTACTATCCGGCCATGGCGTCTTACCGCAAGCCGGCTCCCGCATGGCGGGTATGGAGTCTTTACAAGCTGCTGGCCCTGGTGCTGGCGGGGTGCGCCGCGCCGGCACCCACGCCGGCGGCCCGCCATGCTGCCACCACCGCAGAACAGGCACCTGCGCCCTTGACCGAGGCCGAAGCCTTCGCTGCACCACCGCCATCGGCCGCTGAGGCCTTTCGCTTTCTCAACCGGCTGAGTTGGGGGGCAACGGCTGCGGAGGTACAGGATTACGCCAGCACCCCTGTGGGCGACTACCTGCGGGTGCAGTTGCGTCCTGGCGAGGACAGGCTGCCCGCCCCCGTGCAGGCGCAGATCGACGCCCTGACCCTATCCCGGCGGCCAATGGTCGAACTGGTCCAGGGCCTGGAGCAGCAGCGCCGCGCGGCCGACGCCATCACCAACGACGACGAGAAAAACGCTGCGCGCCAAAGCTACCAGCAGGAACTGACCCGCCTGGGTCGCGAGGCGGCGACGCGCCACCTGCTGCGCGCGCTGGCATCGCGCAACCAGGTTCAGCAGCGCATGACATGGTTCTGGCTCAACCACTTCAATGTGTACCAGTTCAAGAGCAACTTGCGCGCCATGGTCGGCGACTTCGACGACGTGGCGATCCGTCCCCACGCGATGGGTCGGTTTCGGGATCTGCTCGGAGCGGTCAGTTACCACCCGGCCATGCTGCGCTATCTGGACAACGAGCAGAATGCGTCGGGCCGGCTCAATGAGAACTTTGCGCGCGAGCTGATGGAGTTGCACACGCTGGGCGCCGACGGCGGCTATAGCCAGGGCGACGTGCAGCAACTCGCGCGGGTTTTGAGCGGCGTTGGCGTCAACCTGCAGCCGGGCAACCCGACAATCCGTCGCGAGCTGCAGGCCCATTATGTGCGTCGCGGCCTGTTCGAGTTCAACCCGCAACGACACGATTTTGGCGCCAAGCAGCTGCTCGGACAGCCGCTGCAGGCGCGTGGCCTGGCCGAAGTAGACGAGGCGCTCGACCGACT
>CAISIP010000403.1 GCA_903885415.1 uncultured beta proteobacterium | reverse complement strand
CCCAGACTGCAGTTCCCGCGCTGGCAACCCGCAGCAGGATCGCGATCACCGGAGCCGCGCAAAAAAACAGCAGTACGGCAAGCGCCGCGGCCACCGCGCACCAGTGCCGCAGGCCGTCGGGGCGCGTGGGTGCGACCCCATCGGCGCGTGCTGGCGCCGACAGCCTTTGCTCAAGCGCCGCATAGCCCAGCGCGACAGCGCCGGTCAGCAGCAGCATCGCCACCGCCAGCGCGCCGGCCTGCGCCAACTGCAGCTCGTGCGCAACCAGGGTGTAGATCTCAACCTCTACGGTGGCGTAGCGCTGGCCGCCCAGAATAAGGGCCAGCCCGAAACCCATAAAGCTGTACAAGAACACCAGGCACAGTGCCGACGCCATCCACGGCAGCAGCGCCGGCCATTCGATGCGCCAGAAGGCGCGCCATGGCGTCGCCCCCAGCGTGCGCGCGGCGGCGACGCGCGACGCGCTGACCTGGCCCAATGCGTCCACGCCGGCGCGAACGACCAGGCACAGATTGAAAAACAGATTGCCGTACAGCAGCAGCCACGGCGTTTCCTCCAGACTCAGTCCCAGAGGGCCGCCGAGCAGGCCGCGCGGCCCCCACAAGGCCAGCACACCGACTGCGGCCACCAGCGTGGGAACCACAAAGGGCAGCATGAGAAGTCGCAGCACCAGCGTGCGGCCGGCAAAGTCATAGCGCGCCAGCACCCAGGCCACCGGCAAGCCCAGCAGCAGCGCCGAAAAACAGGTCACGAGTGCCTGCGCCAGGGACCAGGCCACCCTCCACCGCAGATAGTCGTCTTGCCACAGGCCGCGCAGCATGTCCAAGGGCGAGTCGCTCACCCCCTCAAGCAGCAGGCGCAGCAGGGGCGCTAGCAGCATCAACAAGAGAAACATCAGCGGCAAGGCCGCGAAAGCAAGCGCTGGCAGGGCTAGGGCCCCCTGCGCATAGGGATTGGCGGACCGTATCAAGCGGGTCAACGCAGCACCGGCGCCTACTTCAGCACCACCCGGGTCCAGCGCGCCAGCCAATCGGCGCCCCGGTCGGCTACGGCCTCGTGCGTCGGGTTGTCAAAGCCAGCCGGTTCCACCGCATGGCGCAGCACCGGCTGCCGCGGCGTTCCCGGCTCGACAGCGAACATCCACATGCTGGTCTGCAGCGCCTGCTGGACCGGCGGCGATCGCATGAATTCGATAAAGCGCGCTGCGGCCTCGCGCTGTGGCGTCCCCTTGATCATGGCAATGCCTTCAACCTGGCGAAAAACGCCTCCCCTGAGAAACAGGCTGGCAGTCGGCGCCTCGGTGATCGGCTGCTTGCTATAAAACACCTCGGCCGCCGGGCTGCTTGCATAGCTCACCACCAGCGGTCGGGTGCCGCCGTTGCGGCTGAAATCGGTGTAGTAGGCCTCACTCCATCCCTTGGCGACCTTCATGCCGTTGGCGCGCATGCGGCCCCACCAGTCAAAAGCCGATTCCTCGCCAAGCCCTCCGACGGTGGCGAGCAGGAAGGCGTGTCCCGGGCTGGATGTGGCCGGGTTTTGTACCACCAGCAGGTTGCGGTAAGCCGGTAACGTGAGTTCTTCGAGTG
>CAISIP010000402.1 GCA_903885415.1 uncultured beta proteobacterium | reverse complement strand
GCCGCGGCGTGATGCTCGACTTGCGCCGGCACTTCGGTGATGGACGCACGGTCGTGGGTTATGACGCGTTGATGCGTGTGCTGGATGCCGACCAGGTCGACGTGGCCACGGGGGACATGGTGTGCCTGCACACCGGCTTTGCGGACCGTCTTCTGCGCGGCATGCGCGACGGCGCCGAACTTGAAGCCACCGGCGCCGTGCTGGACGGCTTTGATACCAGGCTGCTGCAGTGGATCACCGACAGCGGCATGTCGGTCCTGATCGCCGACAACGTGGCGGTGGAGGCGCGCGCCGGCACAATGCCGCAGGGATACGTCGGCCCGATGATGCCGCTGCATGAGCACTGCCTGTTCAAGCTCGGCCTGCACCTTGGTGAGTTGTGGCACCTGACACCACTGTCCGACTGGCTGCAGGCGCACGGCCGGCACCATTTTCTGCTGACGGCGCCACCGCTGCGCCTGCCCGGCGCGGTGGGTTCGCCCGCGAGTCCGGTGGCCACGGTATAGCGGCCCCTACCGGGGCGGATCACCCAGCAAGGTCTTGGCGATGATGCCCAGCTGGATTTCCTGGGCGCCACCGAAGATCGTGGCCGCGCGGCTGTTCAGGAAGTCGGGCAGCAACGCCTGCTCGGCCGCCTCGATGGCAGGCTCTTCCCCCGCGCCGTGCCAGCGCAGGCTGTGCGGGCCCAACACCTCGATGCCGAGTTCCGCGATGGCCTGTCGCATCCGGCTGGCCCGCAGCTTGAGTACCGAGGACAACGGGCCGGGAGTCCGGCCGGGCTCCAGAAGGGCAAAGGTCTTGAGCTCCAGCATCTCGAAGGTGTCGAGGTCAGCCAGCACGTTGCCGAAGCGCCGGTACAGGAGGCCGTCGAAAGCCGTGCCTTGCGCTTGCAGGCTCCGCATCACGTCGCCCACGCGTTTGAGCTGGGAACGCAGGCGCGGGCTGAAGATGCCGGCGCCGCGCTCGAACTCGAGCAGGTAGCGCGCGCAATCCCAGCCCGCGTTCTCCTCACCCACCCGGTTGGCCTGTGGGACGCGCACCTGGTCGAAGAAGACCTCGTTGAGATCGTGGTCGCCGCCGATCGTGCGGATCGGCCGCACCGTGACGCCCGGGCTGTGCATGTCAATGAGCAGGAACGTGATGCCGTCCTGGCGCCTGCCCTCGCTGCTGGTTCGCACCAGCGCGAACATGCAGTTGGCATGGTGCGCGTGCGTGGTCCAGATCTTGGAACCGTCGAGGACATAGTCAGCGCCCTGCGGCACCGCGCGCAGCTTGAGCGCCGCCAGATCCGAGCCGGCCCCGGATTCGGAGAAGCCCTGGCACCAGTAGTCTTCACCGGCCAGGATGCGCGGCAGGTAGTGCTGCTTCTGTGTCTCGGTGCCGTAGCGCAGCAGGACCGGGCCGACCAGACGCACGCCCATGGGATGCACCAGGGGCGCGCCTGCCAATGCGCATTCGGTCTCGAAGACGAAGCGCCGCACTGGATTCCAGCCGGTGCCGCCCCATTCGACAGGCCAGAGCGGCACCAGCCAGCCGCGGCGGTGCAGGATCTTCTGCCACGCGCCCGAGATCTCCGGCTCAGGGTAGATGGCGGCATTCAGGTATTGGCCGCGCTGCAGCGCTGGGGTCAGCTCGGCTGCGAGAAACGCGCGCACCTCCTCGCGAAAGGCCGCATCATCGGGGTCCAGGAGCAGGTTCATGGTGCGGATCCCATGCGCGGACCGGTCGCCGGCAGCGTGCTGCTTTGGCGCCAGGCATCGCCGCCAAGCCGCCCTTCAGCGAAAGCCTGCGCATGCCAATCGGTGGCACCATGCTGCTGTGTAAATGCCATGAGCCGGCGGAAATAACTCGCGATGGCCAGTTCCTGGGTCACACCCATCGCGCCATGCAGTTGCACTGCCTGCTGGGCGACGAAACGGGCAGCGCGGCCCACCTTGGCCTTGGCCATCGAGGCCAGCCCAGTGGCATCGCCGTCGCCGCGATCCAGGCACAGTGCCGCCAGTTCGCAAGCTGCCAGCGACTCTTCGCAACACACGGCCATTTCGGCCAGGCGGTGCTCGACGACCTGGAACTGGATCAGGGGCCGGCCGAACTGGGCGCGCTGGCGCGCATGGGCCACTGTCATCTCGAGGGCCGCCGTCATCGCGCCCACGGCCTCCCAGCACAGCGCCACCACGGCCCGACCGCATGCATCGCGCAATCGCACGGGCGCTCCGCCATCGAGTTGATCGCGATCGTCCACGGTCACTCCCTCCAGCCGCAGGTCCGCCGCATGGGCTCCGTCGGCGCAGCGCGCCACCTCGATGGACAGACCGCTCGCGCCGGGGCGCACCAGGAAAACCCGCTCGCGTGGCGCCGTGGCGCCCGAGGCCGCTTGCGTGGCGGTGACGAGCACGGCGTCGGCCCCCGGCACTCCGCGCGCCAGCAGCTTGGTGCCGCGCAACTCCCACTGCCCGCCCTTGCGCACTGCGGTCGTTGTTGCGCGCGCCCAGGGATCGCGCTGGCCAGCTTCTTCATGCACCAGCGCGAGACGCAGCCGCCCGTCCATCAGGCCAGGCAACCAGGCCTGCGCCTGAGCAGGCCTGCCGAGCTCGGCCATCACATTGCCGGCGAGAACGGCACAGGCCAGATAGGGCTCGACCACCAGATGCCGGCCAAAGGCGCGCATCAGCAAGCCGGTCTCCAGTGCCCCGCCGCCCAGCCCACCCACGGCCTGTGGCAGGGGCAACGCCAACCAGCCCATGGCCGCGAACTGCGCCCAAAGCTCCGCGCGGCAGCCGTTGGAAGCGTCCAGACTGCGTCGGCGCTGCACAAAATCATATTCGCCGTCCAGCAGCGAACGGACGCTGGCATCGATCAGGCTTTGCTCTTCGGTCAGGCTTAGCTGCATGGCTGGTTCACGCGCCCTTTCTCCAGTGTGCGTGCATCGAGTTCGTGCAGCAGGGCCTGGCTTTGTGCATTGCGTGCCTGTGGCCGGTTGAGCCAAAGGCGGCGCACGGCGCTCTGCTGTTGGACCTCGATGCTGGTGTAGCTCATGCCAATGCTCCCAATATGGCTTGTGTATCGCGCCCCAGGCGGGGCCCCGGCCGCGGCACCGGCGACGGCGTCAAGGGCAGGCGCACCGGGCTGGCGAGCACCGGGGATGGCATGCCTTCGTCCTCGGCCATGAACCAAAGGCCCCGCTCCTGCGTCTGCGGTGCGGTAACGACCTCGGAAATGCCGAGCACAGGCACGGCGGACCAACCGGCGGTGGCCAGTGCAGCGACCACGGCATCGCGCGGCCGCCCGACTGACTCCAGCTGTGCCTGCAGACGCGCCGCGTCGGCGGCTGGGCAAGCCGCCAGCACGTGGCCATCCAAACACTGCAATACGCCGTGGGCCGGCGAGCGCCCCGGCGCTTCATTCCAGCCGGTCTGGGTGGCCCAGGCGCAGATATCCTGCATGGACAGATCCAGGTACTGCCCGTGTCCGGTCTGCGCGCGCGATTCGAGCGCGCCCAGCACGGCCGTGAGCCCGAATGCCGCGCCCATCACGTCGGCCATCGAAGGGCCGGTCTTCAAGGGCATGCCGTCGATGCGGGTCAGATCCATCAAGCCTGACATGGCCTGGATGACGGTGTCGAACGCAGGCCGGCCCGGGTACAGCGAGTCCAGGCCGAAACCGGAGATCGAGCAATAGACAAGACGGGGATTGAGCGCCAACAGCACGTCCGGCCCATAACCCTTGCGCGCCAGCGCACCCGGGCGCAGGTTCTCGATCAGCACATCGGACCTGGAAACCAGTTGAAGCAGCGCCTGTCGCCCCTCTTCGGATGCCATGTCCAGGGCCAGCGATCGCTTGTCAGCGTTCTGGAACGTGAAGAAAACACCCTGCCCGTTGCGCGCCGGCGGCCAGCGCCGCACAGCCTCGCCGTCGGGCGGCTCGAGCTTGATGACTTCGGCGCCCAAAGCCGCCAGCAGGCGAGAGGCCACCGGTGCCGTCGTGTAGTGCCCGATCTCGAGCACGCGGATGCCTGCCAGAGGCGGCCTGGACGGCGAATCGCACCGGGCAAGTGCCCGGGGGGCTCGCACCAGTGCCCGGACCTGTGCGCGATCTGCGTCCTTTGCGCTCACGCTGGCCAGCACCCGGCCCGGCGTACCGGTCATGCGAAACGGTGAGCCCGGCAACTTGATGGCGTGGCCACTGGCCGGGTCGAGCGCATCGAACACCATGTGCCGATGCTGCAGATTGGCTTCGCGCGGATACCCGTCCAACGGTGCGACCGGGCCACAAGGAATGCCCTGCTCGGCCAACAGCGCCACGCACTGCGCGATCTCGCGTGCGCTGGTCCAGGCCTGCACGATCGCGTCGACCTCTCGCGCATGGGCGACGCGCTGCGCGTTCTTCGCCAGATGGGCAGGCGGCTCCTGCCCAGGGGGGTACATCAGTGCGCACAGACGCTGCCACTGCTCGTCGTTGCCGGCGCACAGCAGCACCCAGCCGTCGCTGGCGCGGTAGACGTTCCAGGGTGCGGCCATGGTGTGGCGGTTTCCCACACGCGTCGCGGCAGCACCGGACATCCCGCACATGGCAGGTGCAAGAAACGAGGTCATGGCGCTGAAGGCCACGTCGTAGAGTGCGATCTCCACCGGCGAAGCCATGCCCTCGCGGCGCTGGCGCAGCGCGGCCAGGACGCCGGCGGCCGCGTAGATGCCGGCCAGTTGCTCGACCAGCGGCAGCGCAGTCGCACGCGGCGGGCCGTCGCTGGCGCCGGTGCATTCCATCACACCGGTGAGTGCCTGGATCTGTTCATCGGTGGCGGCAGGGCCCGGGCGCATCGACAACGGGCCGGACGACCCGAATGCCGTGACGTCGCAGACGACCGTACCCTTCGGCATACCGGCCCACGGCAATGCGCCATACGCGGCGGTGTCGGCGTCGCCGGAGAGCAGCAGAACGTCGCAGCCTGCGGCCAGTGTTTGCAGCAACGCGCACTCAGCGGCATCGCGAAGGTCCACCGCAAGGCTCAGCTTGCCGGCTGCGAACTGTTCACGGCAGGCCCACTTCGACTGGCCAAACTCGCCAGGGCGGGCGGCTTCGACGAAGATGACCGTTGCGCCGAGCTGGGCCAGCAGCGAGCCAGCCACCGACGCGCCCACCCGGGCACCGAATTCGACCACCAGGATCCCATCCAGGGCACTGGCATCCGCGCCCGGGGCGTGCTGCGGGATGTGGGCCATCTGCCGCCCCTACTCCAGCTTCAGGCCCAGGTCCTTGATGATGGGCGCCCAGGTGGTGGTCTGCTCCTCCACCATCTTGCGCGCCTCGGGGAGCGTGGTGCGGGTGGGGACGAAAGAAAGGCTTTGCATGCGTTCGACCACCTCCTTGTCCTGCAGCACGCGGTCCAGCGCGCCGTGCAGGCGCTCGACAATCTCGCGTGGCGTCTTGGAGGACACCGCCAGCACATACCCGACTCCGCCGTTGACGCCCTTCATGCCCATGTCTTCCATCACCGGCACGTCGCGCAGCAGCGGATTGCGCTTGACGCTGGCCACCAGCACGGGCCGTACGACGCCACCGTCCACCTGCCCCTTGACGCCACCGATGGCCATCGAGGCGGCATCGATATTGCCACCCAGCAGATCGTTCACGGCCGGTGCGGTCCCCTTGTAGGCCACGTGCGTGACCGGGAAGTTGTTGAGCTTGCCCAGGGTCAGGATCACCAGGTGGCCGGCACCGCCGACACCGCCGGAGCCGACATTGATGCCGCCGGAGCGCGTCCGTGCCATGGCCACCAGGTCCGCAAAGCTGCGCACCGGTGAGTCCTTGCGCACGATGATGATGCTCGGCGTCTCGGCGACACCGCCGATGTAGGTCAGGTCTTCCATCGGGTCGTAACCCAGGTTCTGCGCCATCAAGGTGAAGGTACCCACCGTGGTCGGCATGATGCCGATCGTGTAGCCGTCGGGCGCTGCGCGCGCCACCGAGCGGTTGCCCACGTTGCCGGAGGCACCAGGGCGGTTCTCGATGATGACCGGCTGGCCGAGCTGCTCCGACAGCTTGTTCTGGATGGCGCGCACGATGTTGTCGGTGGTGCCGCCCGGCGTGTAGGGCACCACCAGCGTGATGGCTCTGGAAGGATAGGCCTGGGCGCGCGCCGGCAGCACCCTGGCCGCGCCAAGGGCGACCGCCATGGTGGACAGGCGCTGGAACGCGGCGCGGCGATTGAGATGGTTGGACATGGTGTGACTCCCAAGGTTGGCTTGCGCGGTTTGAAATGTGGTGGTCAGTGCCCGGCGATGTCGCATTCGCCATGGTCGAGGACCACGGCGTTGCGCTCGGGTACCCGGCAGCGGAAGCGCACGTGTGTGGCGTCCACCCAGATGTCTGTCTCGATGCGGTCGCCGGGATACACGACCGCGGTGAAACGTGTGCCGAAGCTCTTCATGCGCGCCGGATCGTAGTCGCAGACACCCGCCAGCACGTCGCGACAGGCAATCCCGAGCGTTGCGGAACCATGCAGGATAGGCCCCTTGAAGCCCATCTGGCGGGCGATTTCGGGGTCGCCATGGATGACGTTGCGGTCGCCCGTAAGCCGGTACAGCAGCGCCTGCCACGGCAGGGTGTGGGTCACGCGCACCAGGTCGGGCGCGCGCACGGGCATGGGTTGCGTGGTGTTCTGCAGCGAGGCGCCCGAGCCGATGCCGCCGTCGCCGCGCGCGAAATACAGGTTGTGGACGTCATACAGTGGCGTGCCATCCTTCAGGCGCACACGCGTGTCGGTTTCGATCAGCAGCCCCTTGGCCGGACCCTTGTCGTAGACCTCGCACACGCGATGGTCGGCCAGCACCTCGGCGGCTGGGGGCAGTGGCCGGTGCAGCGTCAGCTTTTGCGCGCCGTGCAGCATCTTGGGAACGTCCAGGCCGATGTCGTAGATCAGGTTGTGGCGCGCCACGGTCACGGCCTGGGTGGGCACGGAGCGCAATGTGCCGCGGCGATCGTAGACGAAGTCCAGTTCGCGCGTGTCGAAGGGGTCGCGTCCCATGCCCACGGCCAGGCCATAGAGCATGCTGTCGCGTTCGGTGTAGGCATGGGCGACGTCGCTGGCGCTCTGCGCCATCAGGAAGTCGTAGGTGATGGATGGCATCGGAATGTCCTTGTCAGTTTCGGCTGGTGGGGATGCGGTTGAACGGCAGGCCCTTGTCGACCCGCAGGTCGGCCGGCAGGCCCAGCACCTGCTCGGCCAGGATGTTGCGCTGGATCTCGGCCGTACCACCGCCCACACGGATGGCAGGCGCGCTCAGCAGCATCTTCTGGAACGAGCGCGCGGCGTCGCCCTCCCCGATCACCGCACCGGCCGGCCCCAGCAGGTCGAGCGCGAACGCGCACACCTCCTGTGCCAGTTCGCCAGCCACCAGTTTGCCGATCGAATTCTCAGGGCCGGGTGGCTTGCCGCTGGACAGCGCCGAGAGTGTTCGCGCCATGGTCCACTGCAGACCGCGCGAGCGTGCCACCCAGGTCGCCAGGCGCGTACGCACTGCCGGGTCATCGATCGGCCTGCCATCATGGGTTTGCAGCTCACAGCAAAGATCGAAGAGCTCGGGCACGCCGGTGGGAATGGCGGCGGCCAGGTGCAGCCGTTCATGCATCAAGGTCGTCAGTGCCACCTTCCAGCCGCCACCGACGGGGCCGATGCGCTGCGCATCCGGCACCCGGGCGCCACTGAAGAAGACCTCGCTGAAGTGCCGCTCGCCGGTCATCGAGCGGATGCGCCGGACCTCGACGCCGGGCGCGCGCATGTCGATGGCGAACATGGTGAGTCCTTCGTGCTTGGCCACCGTCAGGTCGGTGCGTGCCAGCAGCAGGCCAAGATCGGCCAGGTGCGCATGGGTGGTCCAGATCTTCTGGCCGTCGACGCGCCAACCGTCACCCTCGCGCTGCGCCCGCGTGCGCAGACCGGCCAGGTCGGAGCCGCCCGACGGTTCCGAGAACAGCTGGCACCAGACCTCTTCGCCCGAGACGATGGGCCGCAGCCAGCGCTGCTTCTGCGCCTCGGTGCCATGGGTGATCAGGGTCGGCCCGGCCATGCCGTGGCCGACGACGAAGAGGTTTGAGAGCTGCGCGTAGGCCCCCTCCTCCTGCTGCCAGACCACGCGTTCGATCGGCGATGCGCTGCGCCCGCCATACTCCGCCGGCCAGTGGATGCAGGCCCAGCCATGCGCGGCCTTGCGGCCTTGCCAGTCCTTGCTTTCGGCCACCTCGTCCCGTCCAGGCAGGTGCGGCAGGTGCACACTGGAGGTGGTCTGCGCCGCACTCGCGGCCAGGGCGTCGTGCAGCGCCACCGGCGCGTGAACAGCCAGCCAGTCGCGTGCCTGGGAACGAAACAGCGCTTCGTCTGCCGAGTCGTCAAAGTCCATGCGTGCTGCCCTCCGGGTGGGTGCGACGGTCCCGCAGCTGTTCGATCAAACGGTCCTGCCATTGTCCGAGGCCCCCCAGGCTCACGCCCAGCAGGTGGGCGCGCCGGTAGTAGAGATGGCAGTCCATGTCCCAGGTGAAGCCCATGCCGCCATGGATCTGGATGTTCTCTGCGGCGCATTGGCGAAAGGCCTGGGTCGCACTCACGCGTGCTGCGGCCGCCGCCTCGGGCAGTTCCACCGCGCCATGGGCCAGGGCCCAGGCGGCGTAGTAGCAGTTAGAGCGCGCCAACACGAGCGAGACGTACATGTCGGCCAGCTTGTGCTTGATGGCCTGGAAGGAGCCAATCGGCCGCCCGAAGGCATAGCGTTCCAGCGCGTAGTCGCGCGCCATCTCGAGCGCGCGTTCGGCACCGCCAATCTGCTCGAACGCCGCGAGCACGGCGGCGCGGTCCAGTGCAAGCTGCAACAGCGGCCAGCCATCAGCGCACAGCAATTCCGCATGCACGCCGTGCAGGTCGATACGCGCCTGGCCCCGTGTGGGGTCGAGCGACTCCAGCGGCGCGCGCACCACGCCGGGTGCGTCGAGCCGGACAATGAACAGCGCGATGCCCGTGCCCGTGCCCGTG
>CAISIP010000401.1 GCA_903885415.1 uncultured beta proteobacterium | reverse complement strand
TGGCCCGATAGCGACCTGCCCGTTGAACTGCCGCATGCGAAATAGAACTTTCCTGCTCCTGCTGCTATCGACGCTGATTCCGCTGGCGAGTTCGGCGCAGGGGCTGCCGATGGTGAACGTGACGGGCTCTGGACAGGGAACCCAGTACAGCTTGTCGCTGCAGCTATTGGCGTTGATGACAACGCTGACGCTGCTGCCGTCGCTGCTGCTGATGATGACTTCCTTTGTTCGCATCATCATCGTCATGTCGATTCTGCGTCAGGCGCTTGGAACCGGCCAGACGCCACCCAATACCGTGCTGGTCGGACTATCGCTGTTCCTGACGCTGTTCATCATGTCCCCGGTTTTGACCGAGGTCTATCAAAACGCACTGGTCCCCTATCTGCAGCAGGGGGCTTCCTTTGACAAGGCATTGGCTGCGGCCGAAGCGCCGATACGCGGCTTTATGGTCAAGCAAACACGCGAAGACGATATTGCGCTGTTCATGCAGATGGCGCGCAAGGGCGACGTTGCCGGGGCCGAAGCGGTTCCATTCACCACACTGGTTCCGGCTTTCATTACCTCTGAACTCAAGAGCGCGTTCACCATCGGCTTTCTAATCTACATTCCATTTGTGGTGATCGACCTGATTGTTGCCAGCGTCCTGATGTCGATGGGAATGATGATGCTCTCGCCGATGATGATCTCGATGCCATTCAAACTGATGTTGTTTGTGCTTGTGGACGGCTGGAGCCTGATTATGGGCTCACTAGCCGCAAGCTTTGTAACTTAGCCAGGAATACCGCATATGGATATCGCAGCTGTAGTAGACCTCGGGCATCAGGCGCTCTGGATGACCGTGCTTATTTCGGCGCCCCTGTTGGGCGTTGCGCTTGGCGTTGGACTCGTGATAGGCATCGTGCAGGCGGCGACGTCGATCAACGAGGCAACCTTGAGTTTCATACCCAAACTCGCTGCACTGGCGATCACGCTGATGATCGTCGGCGGCTGGCAACTGGCCACATTGGTCGATTACACCCGCAGCCTGTTCCAGCGAATACCGACGCTTTTCACATAAGCCGGTAGCGATAGCCAATGAACTTGCTCGCTGCAGACATCGTGGAGCGTTTCTACACCTTCCTGTGGCCGATGCTGCGGATCTCGGCGCTCCTGTTGGCAGCGCCGATATTTTCCCTGCGCGCGCTGACGCTGCGGGTACGCGTCCTATTTGCGCTGGCACTGACCTGGATGGTCTATCCCTTGTACCAGTGGCCGGTCATCGACCCGGTGTCAGCAGCCGGACTGCTTGAAATTTTTAACCAGATTTCCATCGGCCTGGTGATGGGTCTGGTGCTGCAAATAGCCACTGCGGCATTGCTGGTCGCAGGCCAATCCATTTCCAACTCAATGGGTCTGTCGATTGCAAACATGATCGACCCCAACCTGGGCAATGTTCCGGTGATCGCGCAGTTCATGCTGATCCTGTCGACGCTGATTTTTGTGGGTCTGGGTGGGCACGCCATGCTGCTCGCGTTACTGGTAGACAGTTTTTCCAGCGTGCCGATCGGCAAACCCCTGCTCAGCCAGGCCGTCTTGACGCAACTCCTGGCCTGGAGTTCGATGATGTTCCTTGGCGGGGTCCTGATTTCGCTGCCGGTCATGGTGGCACTCCTGTTAATCAACATCGGATTGGGCGTAACCACCCGGGCGGCTCCAAGCCTGAATATCTTTTCGCTCGGACTCCCGGCGATGATCATCGCTGGCTTTGGCGTTCTGATGGTGGCACTGCCAAGCATGGGAAGCCGGATTCAATGGCTATGGTTGCAGGGCTTCATGCAGGTGCGCAACCTGGTGGAATTGAAATGAAGGCGAAATAATTTATGTCAGAACAGGGCGACAGTTCCGACCGGACCGAAGAACCCACCGCTCGGCGCCTCAAGCGCGCGCGCGATGAGGGACAGGTCGCGCGCTCGGTCGAACTGCCCGCTGCGGCGGTGACCGTGGCCGCGATGCTGATGCTGCTCATGATGGGAGGCGCATGGTTGCGCCAGCTGTCGGCCATCTTTGCGTCGGGTTTCAAGTTAGACCGCAAGCTGCTCGACACCCCCGCTTTGCTGCCGGGCGCATTCTCCGATCAACTGGTGCAGGCATTCATGCTGGTGATGCCGGTCATGATGGTCACCGTCGTCGTGGCTATCCTCGCCTCCGGCGCGACCGGAGGGTTTCTGTTTTCCATGCAATCCGTGCTACCCAAGTTCTCCAAGCTCAGTCCATTAGCAGGATTTTCGCGCATGTTTGGCGCAAAGGCCGCGGTTGAACTGCTCAAGTCGATCCTCAAGTTTTCCATCGTTTCAGCCATGCTGTACATGCTGCTGGACCGCCATTTTTCCGAACTGATGCTGCTCGGAACCATGGGCCTGGAGCCAGGACTCACGCTGGCCGGCAACCTGCTGACCGAGTCGGCCCTTTGGCTTGCGTTGAGTCTGGTGCTGATCGCGCTGATTGATGCGCCCTACCAGCGCTACTCCTTTATGAAGCGCATGCGCATGACCAAGCAGGAAATTCGCGACGAAATGAAGGACATGGAAGGCCGCCCCGAGGTCAAGGCGCAGATTCGCAGACGCCAGCGCGAAGTCGCCAATGTGCGGATGATGCAAAAAGTCAAGGATGCCGACGTCATCATCACCAACCCGGAACACTTCGCAGTCGCCCTGTCCTATGACCCGACATCCGACGGCGCGCCTATCCTGCTGGCCAAGGGCGCTGACCACATGGCGGCCCGAATTCGCGAGGAAGGCCGCAACAACGGCGTAGAGATTTTTTCATCGCCGCAACTCGCACGCGCGCTGTACTTCACAACCGAGCTGGACCAGCCCGTTCCTGAGGCGCTGTACTATGCGGTGGCTCAGGTGATCGCCTACGTATTTAGCCTGGCGCAGGTCAGACCCGGCGTGGAGCCGATGCCCAAACCGGCACCCAAGATTCCTGCGTCGATGCTGTTCACGGCAGACGGCAAGCCAGTCTCACCGTAGGAAAGACCAGCATGAAAACGCGCGACCCCATGGCCGACAGCGAAGCTGCTATTTCCGACGCGGTCTTCTTTCGCTCGGCGGATCGGCTGCGGCTTGAAGGTTATGTCACCGCGCTGACGCAAAAGGGAATGAGCCTGTCGCTGGTGAGCACGCACGAAAGTATTCTCGACTACTACGGGAAAATATTGCTCGCACGGCTTCGGCAGGCGGCACCAGACGCCCAACTCGAAGTCTATTTCCCGGCCAATTCCGAGGCGCTTCTCACCCGCTTTAATGAGGCACTCGGTCGCCTTTCGGTGCAAGACGCCATGGACGACGCCGATGCCCCGGCGCCGCCGCGAATATGGATCGTGCACGACGCGGGCGCGCTGGCAGACCACGAGATTCAGCTCCTGGCGCGGCTGGTGCAACATTTTCCGGGCGCCAATATCAGGGTGCTGCTGTTCATCAAGGCCGCCAGCCAGAAACAGAAACTGCTCGACTCCTTCGGAAGGCGCATCCTGTGCTGGGATATTGAACCCCCGACCGCAGCGCAGGCGCAGTCGATGCTTGAGCAGGCGAGTGTGCTGGGCAAGGAGGGGGTCGTCCGTGCGCTGCTCAAGCGCTTGCCCCTGCCTGCTGCGCCGGCGCCAGCGGCGCCAGTGATAAGTGCCACCCCGCAAGCCGAGCCACCCCCCGCGGCTGCGGTTGCAGCACCCGAGCCACCGACGCCCGCACCGGCGCACCGCTCAAACCGCCTGCGCTGGGTGCTGGTAGTCTTGGCACTGCTGGGCGCTTCGGCGCTGGCGGTGGCGATGTTCAACCGGCCAAGTCTGG
>CAISIP010000400.1 GCA_903885415.1 uncultured beta proteobacterium | reverse complement strand
TCTGCTGGTCAGGCTTCCTATCACCTCGGATAGGCGCAGCGAAATCCCACATACACCACATAGAAGGCCGCCGGCTTGAACTGCATGCCGTCGGCTTTCATTTTCGCTGAGTCATACCACCAGGAGCCACCAGCGGTCAGGCGATCCTCGCCGCTGGCATCGGCCAGCCATTCCCACACGTTGGCACCCATGTCGTACAGACCGTTGACGCCCATCGCGGTTCGGCCGACGGGCGCATGTCGCGCCCAGCCATCTTCGGCGCCAACGGTATTGGCGCCGGCCGGTGTGTCACCTGTCGGATAGACATAAGTGCGCCCGGTCACGAATGGTGGTGGTGGGTTGCTTCTTTGTTCGGTGTAAGCCGCCCGTGACCATTGCGCTCTTGTAGGCAGACTGCCGCCGGCGGCTTGGCAGTAGGCATTCGCTTCATGCCAGCTGAGATGGACTGCAGGCTCATCCGGTGCGCCGCGCTTGCCATTGGGAAACCGGAAGCTCCAGCCGGTCCGCTTTTCCCAGCCTGCACCGTATTCCATGCCGTAGCCATTTTTTTCAGCGGCGGTCTTGAGTTGTCGGCTGTCGGCATAGGTTACGAACTGGCCGATCGTGACTTCGGTGGTGTCGATGCTGAAGTCCCCCATGTCGACCCGTGATGGTGTGAAGCCGTAGGCCGGCAGGCTCAGGGTGGCGGCCAGCAGTAATCCGCTAAGCCTGCGAGATCTCACCGCTTCGGTATCGATGCCTTGGGCCGTCAAGCCGACCCTGCATGCGTTAAACATATTGTCATGCTGGACGATCTGCTTGCTAGCTCGTCGGTGGTCGTGTAAGGCTGTCGATGGTCTCATGGCTGAAAATTATCAAGGCGTTTTTAGGGCGACGCAATGCCTTTGGTGCGAAATCACGGCGACTCACGGAATTGAAGTGCCGTCCTTGACTTCCCATAGGATGCAGTAGTCTTTTTCGACCAACATGGGGTCGAGCGCGCGCTCGTTTGCGACAACCGCAAGCAATTGATCGAAGTCACGTCGTTCGTGAAGAAAGTCAGCCACCGACCCACTCCCGAACGCGTTTGCGAGTGGCCATGTTGCCGTAGCTGTCCAATGCCTGTTGGAGTCGGGGTTGATTAAAAGACATCAGCTTGGTGCGGGCCTGGCTGAGCACCGCGTCACGGTCTTCGGCCAATTCCTCCAAGTTGTTCAGCAGGTCCACATACAGGAATTCGGAAGTTAGTTTTTTAGGGAAGCGAGGCTTCACTCGAAAATTAAACTCTCGATTGCCCAGTTTGAAAACGCCATGACGTTTGTGGTTGTAGACCAGTGTGCTGTTGTAGAGCTGGGTGGTGCCTAGGCCCACCGTGTTGTATGACGACGGAGAAAATACCAAAAAATTCTTGTCACGCAGAAATCCGCTCACCACCTGTTCGTCAGTGGGTGGCAAGGGACCAAAGTTCGATTGCTTGGGTGCGTAGTAAAGCCCTTGAGCCAGTTTTTTGAGCACCCCAGTGGACACCAGTTCATTCAGATGCCGATCAACTGCATTACTCAGGCGAGCAAGATCTTCACGCCGGTAGACACGGCCAGCTTGCAGTTGATCCGCAAGGTGCGCTGTGGCACCCCTTAGGGGAGGCGTAAATAGTGTGGCAGCGGCTGACATGGAGGCTTTTTCATTGAGGTTTCATGCATTTTAGCGCTTCTTGCCCGGCGTGTCATTCCCCTCTGATCATGCGGAGAATGCAAACATTTAAAGCCGCATAAAATGCGGCGAATATCTTGACCGTGCGGCGAATAGTCCACATAATTACCGCATGAAAAGCGGAGAAGAACTCTACATT
>CAISIP010000399.1 GCA_903885415.1 uncultured beta proteobacterium | reverse complement strand
GTCAGGCGGTCGGTCCACACCACCGTCCAGGTGGCGGTCGACGATTCGCCGGCCACGGCGGCGGCGGCCTCTTCTTCGTCCACCCCCTCTTGCGGCGTGATGCGGAACATCGCGATCACGTCCGTGTCCTTGGGCACGTAGTCCGGCTGCCAGTAGCCCATCTGCTTGTACTTGAGCACGCCGGCGCTGTAGCGCTGCTTCTTGTCCAGGATAGGCCCGTCGGGCGGCGCGCTGGCCAGTGACGCGAGGGCGGCGGCTTCTTTCGGATGGTTCACGGAGGTCTCCTTCGTTGGCCGCTGCAGCCGGCGGCATGCGGTGGGTGGGGGCTGCGTGAATGAACTTTAAGGAGGCGATCGAATAAGGTAAAGTAACATTTACTTCTGTTTTAATTAAGCTTTTACTTATCTCATTGACCCCTCATTGTTTACCCTTGGGGGAATACCCTTAACCCACTCAACCCACTCAACCCACCCGGCTGGATTCAAAGTCCGACTGCGGTCAATCCTGCGATGAACGTCACCTTCCGCCAGTTGCGTGTGTTTACCGAAGTCGCGCGGCTGAGCAGCGTGCAGCGCGCCGCCGAGGCCTTGCACCTGACGCCGCCGGCGGTGTCGATGCAGATCAAGGAGATTGAGCGCCAGGTCGGATTGCCGCTGTTCGACCGCGCCGGTCGGCGCCTGTCGCTGTCGACTGCAGGCGAGTATTTCCTGGTCTATGCGCGCCGCCTGCTGGGCACGCTGAAGGAGGCCGACGATGCGATGGCGCGCTTCAAGCGCGTCGAATCCGGCCTGCTGACGATTGGCATGGTCAGCTCGGCCAAGTACTTCCTGCCGCAGTTGCTGGCCCAGTTCCACAACGAGCATCCGGCGGTCGAGGTGCGGCTGCGGCTGGGCGGGCGCGAACAGCTGGCGGCGATGATGCAGGCCAACGAGGTGGACCTGACCATCATGGGCCGGCCGCCCAAGGATTCGCCGCACCGGGCCGAGCCCTGCGCGATGCACCCGCATGTGCTGGTCACCGCGTCAGGCCACCCGTTCGCGGCGGCCGAGCATGTGCGCGCCGAGGCCTTGGCGCGCGAGGCCTTCATCGTTCGCGAGCCCGGCTCGGGCACCCGCGCCGCGCTGGAGGAGTACCTCGACAGCTTCCGGCTGCGCCCGGTGTTCATGATGGAGATGAACAGCACCGAGGCGATCAAGCAGGCGGTGATGGCCGGCATGGGGGTGAGCCTGATCTCGCTGCACACCATAGGCCTCGAATGGCGCAACGGCCTGATCGCCGCGCCGCCGGTCGAGGGCTTGCCGCTGATGCGACGCTGGCATGTGGTCAACACCTCCAACAAGCTGTTGTCGCCGGCGGCCGAGGCCTTGCGCTACTTCGTGCTGGAGCGTGGTGAGGCGCACTTGGCGGCGATGTTCGCCGGCAGCTTCGAAGCGGCCTGACGGCGCGCCCGCAAACGCAAAGGGGCATCGTTTACCGACGACCGCCAGCCGTCGCCTTTCACCTCCCGAGTAAGGCGCCACTCTCCCTGCTTGCGGGGCCCGCTTGCCTTGAGCGCGCTAGGCAAGCACCCGATACTTCTTGCCCCTGACAGGGGGGCACCATGTACTTGGGCAACGTCCTCGATGCCGCGCAATCCATGCCGCCGTGCCAACTCGAGAATCGGTGCCCTATTGGCCAACTGGCCGTAGAGGGGCGCCGGCGTGATCGCTTCCTCGACCCTCGCCGATGCCGTATGCGCGCAAACTCAGCGACAACGCCTCTAAGCCGTTGGCCGCGCCTGCGCGTCGTCCAAGACGCCGGTTCGGACTTCTCTGGGCAGCGGAACATTCATGGCCGCATCTTTTGTTGGATGCGATACGGCCATCGTACCGAGTCTGCGGCGACGCCGCAGGCCCCTGCTACAGGCGGTACGCCGCGCGGGCGGCGGCGCCGAACACGCCGCGCGGGCCCTGCGGCCCGAGCATCTCCAGCACCAGTTCACGCGCCAGCCGATGCCAGGATGCATAGGCGCCCGCCAGTTCCAGCACCGGCCAGTCGCTACCCCACAGCGTGCGCTTGGCGCCGAAACAGTCCAGCACATGGCGCGCATAAGGGAGCAGCACCTCGACGGCGCAGCCCTGGGGCGCCTCGGTCCACAGCCCCGACAGCTTGCACCAGACCTGCGGCGCACGCGCCAGGTGCGCGAGCTCCTTGGCCCAACCCTGCCACTGGCTGCTGCTGATGTCGGGTTTTGCGGCGTGGTCGACCACGATGCGCAGCCCGGGATAGCGCCGCGCGAGTTCGGCAACACGCGCCAGGTGCGCCGGCTTGACCAGCGCGTCAAAAGTCAGATCGCACGCCAGCATGGCGTGCAGGGCGGGTTGCAGCGCGTCCTGCAGGATCCAGTCGGGGTCGGCAATGTCCTGCAGCATCGGGCGCAGGGCGCGCAGCTTCGGGTGCCGCGCCAGCGCGCCGATGCGCTGCGGCGCGTCGGCGGCCAGCAGGTCGGTCCAGCCGACGACTGCGCACACATCGCCGGCATGCGCCGCCTGCTGCAGCAAAAAAATAGTCTCCGCCTCGGTCGGCGCCGCCTGCACGAGAACCCCGGCGCTGACGCCGCACGGGGCGCTCAGCGCGCGCCAATCAGCGAGACCGATGTCGCGGTAAATGCTGCCGGTCGCAGGCGTGAGCCAGCCGTAATCGGCGCGCGCGAGTTGCCAGATATGAAAGTGCGCGTCGATCATCATGGACTCGCAACAGGCGCCGCCTCGGGCAGCAGCCCCTGCGCGCGCAGCGCGTCCCAGAAGTCCTCGGGGATGGGTTGGCGCAGCATCGCCACCGCGTCGATCCAGTGTGCCGGATCCTGCGCGCCGAGCATCACCACCTCGACCGCCGGATGCGCCAGCGGGAGCTGCAGCGCTGCAGCGCGCAGCGCAACGGCGAAGCGCTCGCACAGTAACTCCACCCTGGCGACCCGCTCGACCCGCTCCTGCGTCGCGTGGGCATAGTCAAAGCGCAGCGCAGCCGGCTGGTGAACGCCGGTCGCGAGGATTCCCGAGTTGAAGACGCCGCCCAGCGCGATGCGCACGCCGCGTCGCAGGCACAGCGGCAGCAATTCCGGCAACGCCGAATGGTCGATCAGGGTGTAGCGACCGGCCAGCAGC
>CAISIP010000398.1 GCA_903885415.1 uncultured beta proteobacterium | reverse complement strand
GTGTCTGAACCGAGCCAAGCCGCTCACGCACGAATGCAATCAGCTCGGGCTCGCTTGCCTGTTTGCCCGGTCGCAGTTGCACACCGGCCTGGACAGTCTCGACCCATTTGTCGTCTGGTATCCCAAAAACGCAGCTTTCGTGCACAGCTGGATGTTCACTCAGGACACTTTCGACATCGGTCGGGTAGACATTAAAACCGCCGGTGATGACAATATCCTTCAAGCGGTCTTTCAGATATAGATAACCTCGCTCATCGATAAGACCGCGGTCACCGGTATGGAGCCAACCGTTCCTTATTGCGCTTTCAGTCTCGTGCGGCAAACGCCAATATCCGCTCATGACCAGATCGCCCCGGGCCACGACCTCCCCTACCTGGCCTCGCGGTAAGAGCCGGCCATCCGGGTCCGCAATCTGGACATCGTTGAACCACGTGGCCCGTCCTACTGCGCCCCAGTTGTTGGGATCTTCAAAGTCCTCGGGAGACATCGCGGTGAGTATCTGCGGCGCTTCGGTCTGACCGTACGTAGTGCACAAAACGGGCCCAAAAAACTCACGAGCCATCCGTATTTTCTCAATCGGCATCGGTGACCCGCCGTAGATGAGTCGGCGCAGAGTGGCGAAATCAGACTTCTCCCCGTGTGCCATCAGCATGTAAATCAGTGTTGGTGGCATGAAGGACACAGTGCCTCCGCCGTCCCTGAAAGTGGCGGTCACCCCTTCGGCACCGCTGCGGTGAGGGAGAAGATGGCAGCCACCTTGCGCGAGAATTGGCAAAATATAAGTTGAGGTGCCGTGCGTGATCGGCGCAGCAACGACATAGCGATCGTCTTGATTGAACCCCCAGATGGTGATCTGATTCGCGATATTGGCCATCCAAGCGCGGTAGGTCTGCTTGACACCCTTAGGTAAGCCAGTTGTTCCGCCAGTGAACTTGATGGCCTGCGTCGCACCTAGATCTAAATTGATTGTTGAGGGCACCGCTCCAGCGTGAGCTTCAATGAGGCCGTATGTCGTCAGCGAATGGGCTGCACTTTGAGCACCTCTCAAATAGAGACGTGTAACAGCGATATCGCCTAGAAGCTCATCGTTGCTGCTGTCCAAGATCACCAGTGACGGCTCAGTCGCGTCAATGATGCGACGAATCTCCCTCTGCGTGCTCTTGGGGTTCAAGGGAATCCAAATCTTGCCACAAGCCAAAACGGCAAGGAGTGCTGTGATGTGGTCAACACTGTTGCCGGCACAGATCCCCACTCTGCTCTGGCTCTCGCCGTCTAGTGTCAGAAGGCCTGCAGAGAGGGCGGCAACTCGCTTGGCCAGTTCGTCAAATCGCAACGCGCCATCTGGGCCATTGACGGCGATCCGATCGGGCCAACGCTCAGCCGCCCGCCAAAAGAAGTCTATGGGAAACATGAATGGGTCCTCGGTTTGAGCTTGAAAGAATAAACAGGTGGAACGTTTCGTGGGTGCCCTCCTAGGCCCCCAACAGTCAACTGTCGGCCAAATGTGCCAGTAGCCGCTCTCCAGCATCAACCACGGATTCCGGAAGGTCTTTCAACAAATCTTTTTCCATTTCTACCTGCTTTTGATCCAGTGCGTGTCTTTGCTGGCGGCCCCTGAGCGTCAGATCAATCTTTCCGTCTGGATGTCTACTGATCGCCCCATCGGCCAGCAATGCTTGGATGGCATCGTCTGTCACTTGACTCCCAAGGAAGGCGGCCCCGGCTATGGCATCGGCGTCGATACCGGGATGCCTTTCGATGGCCACGATAACTCGATGCTCCTCACGCGTCATTCCTTCACGAAATCGGCTGAACTCGAACGATAGTTTGTGGTTTGCCCGAAACAAGTTAAGAAGAATTCG
>CAISIP010000397.1 GCA_903885415.1 uncultured beta proteobacterium | reverse complement strand
GCTCTACCTGCCCGACCCGGCCCGATTCCCCGGAAAGCGGCCGGCGGTGGTCGACTTTCATGGCGGGCCCGAGGGTCAGGCAACGCTGCGTTTCATGGGCCGCTGGAACTATTACCTTAACGAAATGGGACTGGCCGTCTTCCTGCCCAATGTGCGCGGCTCGTCGGGCTACGGCAAGAGCTTTCTCGACCTGGACAACGGCTTCAAGCGCAAGGATTCGGTCAAGGACGGCGGCGCCTTTCTGGCCTGGCTGGCGACCCATCCGCGCATTGCCGCCGAGCGCATCGCCGTGTCCGGCGGCAGCTACGGCGGTTATATGAGCCTGGCGATGGCGGTCGACTACGGTACGCAGCTGCGCGGCGCCGTCGACATGGTCGGCATCAGCAGTTTCGCCACCTTCCTCAACAACACCGAGAGCTACCGGCGCGACCTGCGCCGCGCCGAGTATGGCGACGAACGCGACCCGGCCATGCGCGCCTTTCAAGACAGCATCGCACCGCTGAACAACGCCGACCGAATCCGGGTGCCGCTTTTCGTCGTCCACGGCAAGAATGACCCGCGCGTGCCCTACACTGAGGCTGAGCAGATCGTCCGGGCGGCACGCAAGAACGGCGTGCCGGTTTGGTACCTGCTGGCCGACAACGAGGGCCACGGCTTCGCCCGAAAAGCCAATGCCGACTTCTATTTCTACGCTACGGCGCTGTTTCTGGAAAGCGTACTGCTGCGCTAAGACGCAACGCCTTCCGTCCATCGGGGTCCTCACATGCTGCGTGTCGTTCCCCTGACCATGGTGCTGTTGCTGGCGGCCTGCAACAAGACGCCGCCTGCGGCTCCGATGGCGCCGCAGGCCCTGCTGATTGCGACCGAAGACCTGGTCAGCGTTCAAAGCGGCGCGATGGCGTCGGGACCGCCGATCACCGGCTCGATCCAGCCGGAGCGGCGTGCGGATCTGCGCGCCGAGGTGTCGGCGGTGGTGCTGCAAGTCGTCAAGGACAACGGCGACCGGGTGCGCGCTGGCGAGCTACTGGTGCGGCTCGACGACACCGCCCTCCGCGACAGCCTGGCCTCTGCCGAGGACATGGTGCGTACCCTGTCGCTGTCGCTCGACCAGTCACAGCGGCAGTGGCAGAGGCTCAAGACCCTGCGGGAATCGGGAATGGCGTCGACCCAGCAGCTCGAGGACGCCGAGACCAAGCGCAACAATGCCGAGAGCGAGCTATCGGCCGCCCGGACCCGGTCGGTGCAGGCGCGCCAGCAGCTGGAACGCACGCTGTCGCGCGCGCCCTTTGACGGCATCGTCAGCGAGCGCCGGGTGTCCGCCGGCGACACCGCGCAGATCGGCAAGGAGCTGCTCAAGGTGATCGACCCGTCGAGCATGCGCTTCGAAGGGCTGGTGTCGGCCGACACCATCGGCCAGGTCAAGGTGGGGCAAGGCGTCCACTTCCGGGTCAACGGATATGGGCCGCAGGAGTTCGCCGGTTCGATCCGGCGCATCAACCCCTCGGCCAACCCCAGCACACGCCAGGTCGAGGTACTGGTCGCCTTTAGCGGCGACAAGAGGCCGCAGCTGGCGGGCCTGTATGCAGAAGGCCGCATAGAAACCGGCAGCCGCTCGGGACTGATGATTCCGGCGATGTCGGTGGTTCGCGAAGGCGACAAGGCCTTTGCCTGGAAGGTGAGCGCCGGCCAGTTGCGCAAGGTGGCGATCGAGCTGGGCGAGCGTGATCCGCGCAGCGGCCAGATCGTGCTGCGCGCGGGACTGGGCGACGGCGACCAACTGATTCGCAACCCGACTTCGGCGCTCTCCGACGGCCAGCCGCTGCAGTTACAGCCTGCAGCGCCGAAGTCTGGCGCCTCAGCTGGCGGGAACTGAGCATGTTCCTGTCGGACTTCAGCATCCGTCGGCCGGTGGCGATGGTGGTGATCATCATCGCGCTGATGGCCCTGGGGCTTCTGGCGCTCAAGAAACTGCGTGTCAACCAAAGCCCGGACGTGGAGCAGCCGGTGCTGGTGGTGGCCATACCCTACCCCGGCGCGTCGCCTGACTCGGTCGAGCGCGAAATCGTCAACCGCATCGAGAAGGCGCTGCAAAGCATTCCCGGCGTCTACCAGATCCGATCGACTGCGAGCGAAGGCAACGCCAGCATCGTGATCATTTTCAACTTCAAGAAAAACATGGTCGAGGCCTCCGACGAGGTGCGCAACGCGATCGCCTCGGTCCGCTACAAGCTGCCGGTCGAGATGCGCGAGCCTGCCCTGCGCCGGGTCGACCCGTCGGCGCAGCCGATCATGCAAATGGCGTTGTCGTCGAACAAGCTGCCCCATGCGGCGATTTCACGGATCGCCGAAGACGAACTGTCCAACCGCTTTCGCGCCATCGAGGGCGTCGCGGTGGTCAACGTGACCGGCGCGCTGCGCCGCGAACTCAGCGTGCTGCTGCGCTCGGAGAAGCTGCGCGAGTACAACATGGCGGTGTCCGATGTGGTCGCAGCGCT
>CAISIP010000396.1 GCA_903885415.1 uncultured beta proteobacterium | reverse complement strand
TCGATCTGTTGATCGGACTGGGTCGCGCCAGTCGGCTGTCCTTCGCTTTCGTGGGCTTCGATGCCTACGGGTTGGCGCCCTGTTTTCGTGCGGCGCGCGAGGCGGGTACCTTGCCGATCGTCGAGTACTCCGAGGCGACGATGCTGGCGGCTTTCGAGGCCGGCGCGAAGAACCTGCCGTTCCTGCCGACCCGCTTTGGCCTTGGCACCGATATCGTCACCACGGCCACATCGCCGTTCAAAATAATGACCTGCCCGTTCACCGGTGAAACCCTGCTGGGTGTGCCTGCTATCAGGCCCGATGTCGCCTTGGTGCATGTCAACATGGCCGACAAGCAGGGCAACGCCATCATCCATTCCGACGCGTACGCGGATTCGCTGATGGTGCGCGCGGCACGGCGCACCATCCTCACGGCCGAAACGGTGGTGGACGAGTTGCCGGTCGATCAGTCACGCCGGTCGACCTTCATTTCACGCCTGTGGGTGCATGGCGTCATCGAGGCGCCGCAAGGCGCGGGCATGACCGCCATGTTCCCGGATTACCGTTTCGATCTGCCACGGGTACTTGAGTACCAGAAGAAGGCCAACGACCGGGCTTGGCTGGAAGAGATGATTCAGGAGGATGCGAAATGAGTGCCGGCTACACGCTGGAAGAACTGCTGATCGCGCGTATGGCGCGCGAGTATCGGGGCAATGCGATTGGCGTCGGGGCGACCATACTGTCCGATCTCTCGGCGCGGCTCGCGCGGGTACTGTGGGTGCCCGACATGTTCCTGATGACCGCCTCGCGTGGCGCGGCTGACCCCGACGCCAGCGCCAAGTCTTTGTGTGATGAATGGGTGCTCGACCGCACCTCCCGCATGTCGCTCGACTGGGTCGAAATGTTCCATCTGGTCGCGCACAACCGCTTGCAAATCTGGCTCGGTGCGGTGCAGATCGACCGGCTCGGCGCGTCGAATATCTCGGTACTGGGCAGTTGGGACAAACCCAAGGTGCAGATGGTGGGCGCGCGCGGCGTGCCGGACGATCTGTGGGGTTGCGAACGCCTGTGTTATCACATGCGCCGTCAGACTACGCGTTCTTTTGTCGAGCAGGTCGATTTCGTCTGCAGCTTCGGTTATGGCGAACGGCGTGAGCAGTTCGGCGCGCGTGCCGCCAAACCCGGCATGGTCGTCTCGGACCTCGGGGTCTACGACTTCGATCCCTCGGGCGGCGGAATGCGCATCGTGTCGCTGCACCCGGGCGTCCGTTTCGAGGACGTGCAAAAACGCACTGGTTTCCCCTTGCCCCGACCTTCCGGCGTGATGGCCGTAACCGCCGAGCCGACGGCGCAGGAGTTGCACGTGATCCGGGAGGTCATCGATCCGCACGGCATTCGCCGGCTGGACGGCGACGGGACCGACACCTTGCTGATGGAGCTCTGGCAACAAGAACTCGACCGCGCGGGCGTATCGGCCGCAAATTAACTGGACATTTAAAAGGAGACAGCATCATGTTGAAGTCTTGTATCACGCGCGCCGTGTTGGCCGTATCGCTGGGCACGGTCGGCTTGCTGACGCTGGGTTCCGCCCACGCGCAGGCGCCGAGCTTCGCCGCGGTCCTCGAGGGCGCCAAACGCGAGGGCGCGCTCTCGGTGTCGGTGTCGAGTCCGGGTTTGCCCGAGACCCACAAGGCACTGTTCGACGCGTTCAACAAACGATTCAACCTGAACCTCAAGGCCGAATGGACACCGGTTAGCTCGGTATCGACCGGAACACGCTTGGTCGCGGAGTTCGGGCGCGGCAAGGGCAACATCGACATCGTGGGTGCCGGTGGCGCCGAGGAGGCGGCCATTCTGGTCGAACGCGGGATCATCAAGCCCTACCCGTGGGCGGAGGTGTTTGGACGCGAACTGCCGCAGATCGGCGAGGTGCTAGGACGCGCCATCCCCGACCTGCGCGGCATTACGCTGCCCGTGCTCGATGCGGTCTATGGCATCGCTTGGAACCCGGACCTGATCAAGGACGACGAAGTGCCGTCCAGCTACCAGGCCGTGCTTGACCCGCGCTGGCAGGGCAAGGTTGCGGTCAACGCATTCTTCCTGATACCACTCGACTCCACCGCATTTCTGGTGGGACGCGACAAGACCCTGGATATGGCCAAGCGCCTGATCGCCAACAAGCCGGTCATGGAGCGTGGCACACCGGCTGTCAGTCGCGCCATCACGGTGGGCCAGACGCCGTTTGGCATCACCACCTTCCATGCGGCCGCGCGTTCCGGCACAGCGGACAAACCGCAGAAGTTCAAGCTGTTTTCGGACTTCATTCCGATATCGCCGGTATATGTCTATGTTCCCGAGAACTCGCCGCACCCGAATGCGGCCCGGCTGTTTGCAGCATGGCTGGTGACCGAGGGCATACCGATAGCCAATAAGACCGAACTGGTTCCGCGCGTGGGTGACGTGGGCTCGTCGATCTCCGACATGGTCAAGGCGCAACAGGCGAAGTCGGGCGCGAAGATCGCCAGCCCGCGGTCCCTGAGCGATGTGAAGGAAGGCGACATCACGCGCAAGGCGATTGCCGATCTTCTGACTTCGACAAAATAAGCCGAACGCTATCAGTGACAGCGCCAGTTCTTAGCGTCAAGGCGCTGTGTAAGGCATACCCGTCCAGTGGACAAGCAGGTCCGCGCGTGCTCGACAAGGTATCTTTCGATGTCGCCGAAGGCGAGTTCTTCACGCTGCTGGGCCCTTCGGGCTGTGGCAAGACCACCACCCTGCAATGCATAGCGGGATTGGAAGTGCCCAGCGCCGGGTGCATCAGCATGGGCGGCCAGACGGTGTTTTCGTCGGAGCAGAACTTGATGGTGCCGGCCAACAAGCGTGATCTCGGCATGGTGTTTCAGTCCTATGCGATCTGGCCCCATATGACGGTCTTCGACAACGTTGCTTTTCCGTTGATCCACGGGCCGCGCAAAGCCGCCAAGTCCGAAATCGCCTCACGTGTTCGCGAGGCGCTGGCGCGGGTACAGCTGGACCATCTGGCCGAGCGGCCGGCGCCCCTGCTCAGCGGCGGACAGCAGCAGCGCGTGGCTTTGGCGCGCGCGCTGGTGCATGCGCCGCGCTTGTTGCTGCTCGATGAACCGCTGTCCAATCTGGATGCCAAGCTGCGCGATGTCATGCGCGGCGAACTGCGCGTGCTGGTCAAGTCGCTCGGCATCACAACCATCTTCGTGACCCATGATCAGGTCGAGGCCATGAGCATGTCCGACCGCGTGGCCCTAATGCGCGACGGACAGATCGTGCAGATCGGCGCACCGCGCGACATCTATCTCAGGCCCACATCGGCATTCACCGCGAGTTTCATGGGGCACAGCAACATGATCGCCGGAACCATGCAATCGATGGGGGTGGCAGAGACAGCACTCGGACCGATGCGGATCGATGGAGCCACGCAAGCCGTTGGCGCGAAAGTGTTTGTGATCGCGCGGCCGCAGTCGGCGGTATTGCTCCGGGGCGCGGCTGGCGGCGGGGCGAACCGTTTCCCGGCGCGTATCGCTGGGCTGAACTTCGTGGGAGACCAGATCGAAATCGATGCCGATTGCGGCGCGCGGCACCTGCGCCTGGTGGTCGATTCCTATGGCGATCTGCAGCTCGGCGAACAGGTCATGGTCGAGCTCCTGCGCGACAGGCTGGTGGTGGTTCCCCACGACGCCAGCGTTGGCTGATATGCGGGCCCAGCGCGCTGACCGGCAGGCGCTGACGCTGTGGGTCATCGCGGCACTCGTCAGTGTCCTGATACTCGGGCCGATCCTGGTTCTGTTTCGCGCATCCGTCAGCCCACCGGGCACGCTGCCGTTCGACGGTTGGGACCTGACCTTTGAGCATTACGCCACCATCTTTACGCGTGCCGACAATTTACGCCTGGCTGGTAACACGCTGTTGTATGCGCTGGGCAGCGTGGCGATCGGCGTGGCGATCGCAACCGCGATTGCCTGGGCCACCGAGCGCACCGACATGCCGGGGCGTGTCGGTGCGCGCGTCATGATGTTTTCCTGGATGGCAGTGCCCCCTCTGGTGATGGGCTTCGGTTGGATTTTGCTGATCAACCCGGGTAACGGTGCGCTCAACGCGCTGGCCAAGAACATGTTCGGCCTTACGCAGCCGCTGTTCACCATCTACTCCTTGTGGTCGCTGGTGATGATCACGGCGCTGGCGGTGGTGCCGACGGCGTTTGTAATGGTGAGCGGTCTGATGCGCAATATGGATCCGCAACTCGAGCAGGCCGCGACGGTGCATGGCGCCAGCGGCGCGGTCATCGCACGCCGCATCACGCTGCCGCTGGTGGCGCCGGGAGTCTTGTCGGTGGCTATCTTCATGTTCATGACGGTGGTACAGGCTTTTGATTTGCCGTTGATCATCGGTCTGACCGCACGTATTCCAGTGCTGAGTACACGCGTCTATCTGTTGTCCTCACCCGATGCCGGCATTCCCAACTACGGACTGTCTTCGGCCTTCGGCGTGATCCTGGTGGCCGTTGCCGCCCTGCTGATGTGGTCTTACTTTCGCGCGATCCGTGTCAGCGAGCGTTTTCGCGTCGTCACCGGTCGCGGGTTTCGGCCGCGTCGGGTCGCACTGGGTGGCTGGCGCTGGCCGCTGTTCGCGGCGGTGCTGTTCTATTTCGTGCTGATGTTGCTGCCGCTCGCGATGCTGGCCTGGGCCAGCCTGTTCCCTTCCTATCGCCTGCCCAGCTTCGAAGCCCTGGGCTACGCTAGCCTGGCCAGTTATGCCAGGGTACTGGATATGGGAAGCGTGCAGCGTGCGATCGGCCACACGATCGTCCTGGTGCTGGCCAGCGCCAGCATCGTGATGGCACTGTCTTCGTTGATCGCCTGGTTCAGCGTGCGCGGCAGGACGGTGCTGGCGCGTTACGTGGACATACTTTCTTTCGCGCCGACAGCCGTTCCGCCGATCGTGATGGTGATGGCGATCTTGCTGTTGTATTTGCAGTCGCCGCTTTACGGCACGCTGTGGATCCTGATCCTGGGCCACGTCACGATCTACATCGCGTTCGGCACACGCACCATGGGCGCGGCGCTGATGCAGATTCACAAGGAGCTTGCGGACGCCGCGTCGATCAGTGGCGCGGGCTGGTTCACCGGGCTGCGCCGCATTACCTTGCCGCTGGTGTGGCCGCACATCCTGAATGGCTGGTTGTGGGTGGTGGCGCATTCGGCGCGTGACCTGACGATACCGCTGGTACTCATGACGACTGGCAATGTCGTCGTGGCTTCGGCGCTGTGGCAGATGTGGGACGTCCCCGATTTGTCGGGCGCCTCGGCCGTGGCGATGCTGCTAGTGGCGGGGTTGCTGATGTTGGTGGTGCCTCTGCAGATCTACGCGGCGCGCCAGAGCGACCGTGGACATTGATCCGTCATTGGGCTGTTGAACGAACTGGGGCATTGCCAGGTGTGCGCAGTGGACCGGGTGTTGGAGCAGGAGGTGGTCCAGGCGGACAGCGCGCACGATGCTGACCCGTCTGCGTCAGCCCTACGGTCGTCGACCTACTCCGCGGGCCCGGTACGCTAGGCCACCGGAACCGCAGGTGGCCATCGTGGTTGTGCAATGGGCGCGACCGCATCGTGCGGCCGGGACGCTGCGGCGCTTCAGGCCCATCGAGGCGGCTCAGCCCTCAAGCGCCGTCAGCAGGGGGCCCGGGCTGGCGGGCGCTTCGTCACCGATTTCAAGCAGCAGCGCCAACTGCGCAGCCGCCCGGTCGGCGCTGGCCGCATCGGCCGCATGGACCATCGCGAGTCGGTCGCCGGCCGCCACCCGCTGCCCCAAGCCCACCACCTCCGACAGGCCCACCCGGTGGTCAATGGTGTCGCTCGCTACGCGTCGGCCGCCGCCGAGTTCGATCAGCAGCAGGCCGATGTCGCGCGTCGCGACGCGCCGTACCCAGCCGCCGTGCGTCGCGCGTACTTCGCGCAGCACCGGCGCCGGCGCAAGGTAATGCGCGGCCCGGCCGTCCAGGTCGGTCGGGCCTCCCAGCGCAGCGACCATTCGCGCAAATCGCTCGAGGGCCGATCCATCGTCCAGCGAACGGTCGACCCGCTGCAGCGCCTGCGCCCGGTCGGGCGCCAGCGCGCCGAGCAGCAGCAGTTCGGCGCACAGGCTGCGCGTGACTGCGAGCAGGCGTGGCTCGCGCCGCTCGCCCGTCAAAAACGCGATCGCCTCGTGCACCTCCAGCGCGTTGCCGCAGCTGTGTCCCAGCACCTGGTTCATGTCGGTGATCAGCGCGCGCGCCGGCAGGCCGGCCCCGTTGGCCACCGAGACCAGTGAACGCGCGAGTGCGAGCGCCATCGCCGGGCTCGCTGCAAAGGCACCATTGCCGACCTTCACGTCAAGCACCAGCGCCTGCAGCCCGGCGGCAAGCTTCTTGGACAGGATGCTCGCGGTAATCAGCGCCACCGACTCGACCGTCGCCGTGACGTCGCGGACGGCGTACAGGCGCCGATCCGCCGGCGCGATGTCTGCGCTGGCGCCGACGATGGCGCAACCGGCTTGTCGCAGCGCGGCGCGCAGCGCGTCAACCCCGGGTGCGCTGCGGTAACCCGGAATGCTGTCGAGCTTGTCGAGCGTGCCGCCAGTGTGGCCCAGACCGCGGCCCGAGACCATCGGCACATAGGCGCCGCAGGCGGCGACGATCGGTGCGAGCATCAGACTGACCTTGTCGCCGACGCCGCCGGTCGAGTGTTTGTCCAGCACCGGTCCGTCGAGTCGCTCAGCGGCCCAGTCGAGAATGGATCCTGAATGCGCCATCGCCCGGGTGAGCGCGACCGTCTCGGCGGTTTCCATGCCCTGGAGAAACATCGCCATCGCCATCGCCGCCGCCTGCGCATCGCTCCAACTGCCGTCGGCCAGGCCGGCGACGAAGTCCCCGATCTCGCCGGGGCCCAGCGTGCCGCCGTCGCGCTTGATGCGGATGATTTCCTGCGCCAGCATGCCGTGCATCCTTTTGGGGGAGCTAGTAGCGGGAGCCGGCAGGGCCGGGGCCTTCGGGCCGTGCGCCAGCACCGCGCAGAACCGCCTCCAGGTCGTTGAGCAGGCTGCTGGCTCCGATCCGAAAGCGCGCCGAGGTCAAGGCCTGCGGCCCGAGCAGACTGCGCACCAGCGCCATGTAAGTGCCCGCTTCCACAACATTGCGGATGCCACCCGAGACCTTGAAGCCGGCACGCTGCGCGGCCTGCGGGTGCGCGGCGATGGCGCCCAGCATGGTGCGCGCCGCCTCCGGTGTCGCGCTCACGGCCGTCTTGCCGGTGCTGGTTTTGATGAAGTCGGCTCCCGCGTCCAGTGCCAAGCGCGCAGCGTGGGCTATCAGCGCGTCGCTGCGAAGTTCGCCGCTCTCCAGAATGACCTTGAGCGTCTGTCCGGCGCAGGCGCCGCGTGCCGCGTGCAGCAACCGCGTCACCGCAGCCTCGTCGCCCGCGAGCAGGCTTTTCCAGGGCAGCACCAGGTCAACCTCCTGCGCACCGGCGCGAACGATGGTGTCGGTTTCGCGCAGCGCGCGATCGACGTCGGCGCTGCCGTCGGGGAAGTTGGCGACCGCTGCGACGGCGATATGCGCCGGCAGCAGGCTTCTGGCCAAACCGGCGAAGCGCGGCCAGACACAGACCGCAGCCACCGGCCCGCACGGACCTTGCGCGCGCGCGCACAGCGCAGCCACATCGGCTTCGCAGTCGGCGTCGTTCAGGCTGGTCAGGTCCAGGCAGGCCAGCGCGATCCTGGCCTGCGACGGCAGGCGGGGGTCTTCAAGCATGGTGGTCCTTTTCGGTGGCGATGGCCTGGATCAGCGCCGCCAGCATCGCGCCGGCCCGTTCGCTGGCGGCTTGGGCTTGCGCGAGCGTATGGGCATGGCTGAGCGTTTCATCCGACAGTCCAGCCGCCATATTGGTGATCAACGATAGCGCCAACACCCGCATTCCGGCATGCCGCGCGATGATGGTTTCCGGCACGGTACTCATTCCGACCGCGGTGGCTCCGAGCATGGCGAAGGCGCGTATCTCTGCCGGCGTCTCGAACTGCGGCCCCATCGCCCAGAGGTAGACGCCCTCATGCAGCCGCAGGCCCAGGTCCAGGGCGAGCGCCTGCGCGCGTTCGCGCAAGTCCGGATCGTAGGCCTTGGCCATGTCGACGAAGCGCTGCGGCCCGACCTGACCCACCAGCGGCGAACGCTGCGGCAGGTTGATATGGTCGCTCACCAGCATCAGGCTGCCCGGGAGCATCGCCGGATCCAGGCTGCCGGCTGCGTTGGTCTGCACCAGCGTGTCGCAGCCCATGGCGTGCAATGCACGCAGCGGCAGCGCCATGGCGTCGACCGCACCGGTTTCATACGCATGCTGGCGTCCGCTCATCACTGCGACCGCATGGCCGGCGAACCGCGCCAGCAGCAGTTCACCGCGATGGCCGGCGACGCCGGCCATCGGAAAACCGGCGAGGTCAGCGTAGGGGATGCGCACCGTGTCGTGCAGTTGCCCTGAAAAGGCGTCCCAGCCTGAGCCCAGCACGACGGCGATGCGCGGTCGCATGCCAGGCGCCTTGGCGCGCAGTTGCGCCAGCGTCGGCTCAAGGTTCATGGCGTCACCAGATGGTCGGGGCCGAAGCTGTGCGGCAGCAACTGCTCCAGCGTGAAGCGCGCGCGCAGGCCCTGCTGCGCATCGGCCAGCAGGATCGGCGTGTCAGGCGCCGCGAACTCGCGGATCTTCTGGCGGCAGCCGCCACAGGGGGTGGGCAGGTGGGTGCCGGCGCCGAGCACCAGAACGGCACGGATCTGGCTGCCGCCAGCGAGCACCATGGCGCTGATGGCGCCGGCCTCGGCGCAGACCCCCTGCGGATAGGCCGCGTTTTCGACATTGCAGCCGGCGTGGACGCGGCCCTGCTCGTCGAGCAAGGCCGCGCCGACCAGGAAACGCGAATAGGGCGCATGCGCGCGCAGCCGGGCCGCAGCGGCAGCCTGCAGCAGCACCTGGACTTGGGCACCGTCGGGCCATGGCGTCGTGGCACCGGGGCCGGTAACGGAGTCGATGGTGGGGCGGGCGGTGTCGTCGCTCATGCTGTCAACGCTCCATGATATAGGGCTTGCCGAGCGCCTGCGGTGCGACGCTGCGGCCGAAAAAACCGGCCAGCAGGATCACGGTCAGCAGGTAGGGCAAGGCCTGCACCGCTTGCACCGGAACCTCGCCGATGCCGGGAAGCGACACGCCCTGGAGCCGGATCGCTAGCGCGTCAAGAAAGCCGAACAGCAAACAGGCCCAGCAGGCGCCAAGCGGATGCCACTTGCCAAAGATCATCGCCGCCAGCGCCATGAAGCCACGCCCGGCGCTCATGTTCGGCACGAAGGCGGCATTTTGCGCCAGCACCAGATAGCTTCCCGCAAGCCCGCACAAAAGGCCGTTGAGCGTCAGGGCTGCATAGCGCAGCCGGGTTACCGAGACGCCGGCGGCGTCGACCATCTGCGGGTTTTCGC
>CAISIP010000395.1 GCA_903885415.1 uncultured beta proteobacterium | reverse complement strand
CGGTCGAATTCCAGCGTCTGCACCGCGCAAGCGGGCGGGCGGCTTTCGCTGGCCAAAAATACGAACTTGCGCGGCTGTGCGGATTCGCCAGGCCAATCCACCAGAACGCTCATGGTCTCGGTGGCGCGCTCCGGCGTGTCGGTGTCGAGCAGCAGCACCGCCTTGGCCTCGAGCCCCTTGGCGCCGTGCACCGTCAGCAAACGCACCGCGTCCGCGTCCACGACAGCGGGCGCCTGCACTCCGCCTGCCTTCAACGCCCGAACAAAGGCGTAGGGCGTTGCGTAGCGGCCGCCGCCCATCTGCAGCGCGGTTGCCAACAGCGCGTGCAAATTGGCCAGCACCGGCGAACGCATTTCGGGCGGCGCGGCGGCGGCAAAACGCGCCAGCACATCGCCGTCGCTGTAGATATGCTGCAGCGCGTCGTGTGGCGGCAATGCGTCGAGCGCGCGCTGCCAGCGCAGCAGCGTCGCACCCACCCGGTGCAGCGCATGGTCCGCCGGCCAGGGCTGCTGCAGCAGCGCGAACCAGCTCGTCGGCTGCCCGGGTTCTCGCGAACGCCGGCGCAGCGCCAACGCCACCAGCGCGGCGTCGGACACGCCAAACAGCGGCGATCTGAGCGCGCGCGCCAGCGACAGATCATGCTGCGGCGAAACCAGCGCATCGAGCAACGCCACCATATCCTGCACCTCGCAGCAGTCGATCAGCGGCGTCTTTTCGCCAATCTGCGCTGCAATCTGCAGCGCGCGCAGCTCGAATTGCAGCGGCAGCAACCCCGCGCGCCGGCGCGATAGCACCATCAGTTCGTTGGCGCGCAACCCATCGGCGATCTGCTGTGCGATCCAGGCTGCGGCCTGTCGCGCCTCCAGGCTGTGCAGGCTGTCCTGTACGACGGCGCGCGGGCCACTCAGGCTGTCGCGCCAAACCTGCGCTTGGCCGACCCCATCGTGTGGCGCCGACGCCCGGCTGTCTTGCGCTGCGCCGACTTCTTCCACCCCATCGCGCGCTATGGGTGGCAGACGGCACACAAGGCCAGTCTCGGTCGAAGCGGTGGTGTGCGCGCGAAAGCCTTGGTACTGCCCGGCTGCGCTCGCTTCGGCCATCGCTGCATTGACAACGGCCACTACCGCCGTGGCGTTACGCCGGGTATGGTCGCAGCTCAGCAGTTCGCCCTGCAACCCGTCGACGACAAAGGTCTGCGCGGCGGTGAATACCTGCGGCTCAGCGCGGCGGAAGCGATAAATGCTTTGTTTTGGATCGCCGACGATGAACACGACCGGCGCTCCTGAGCCGGCGCCCACGTAGCTCGACAGCCAGGACTGCAGCGCCTGCCACTGCAGCGGATTGGTATCCTGAAATTCGTCGATCAACAGGTGGCGCACCCGGGCGTCGAGCCGCTGCTGTACCCAGCCCGACAGAACCGGGTCCGACAACAGCACCAGTGCAGCGCGTTCGACGTCGGGCATATCGACCCAGCCGCGTTCGCGCTTGAGGGCGGCGTACTGCGCGATCAGCACGCGCGCGAGTCGCGCCATGCGATGCTGGTACAACCACGCCGCATGCTGGTGCTCGGCCGCGCACAGGTCGACCAGTTCGGCCTCGGCTTGCTGCGCCGCCGGGTACTTGGCGAGGTGCTGCGTCAGCCGGTCTTCATCGGCGACAAAGAAGGCCTTGCGCAGTGCAGCCAGACAAGCAGCGGGGTCCCACGGCGTTGCGGCTGTTGGCGATGGGGCGGTGCCTTCAAAAGCCTGCCGCACGGACTGCGCCGCCTTTTGCGGCGCCTTGTTGCTCTCCTGCCCGAGCCGGCTCGCGCGCTCGAGCCAGCGCTCGCGCGCGCCGGTTGCGGCCAGCGCGTCGGCGGGCCGGGAAAATTTCTGCAGCGCGCCAAACAGCGCGCCGAAAGGCTGCACCGAGGCGTCGACGACGCCGGCCGCATCGGCCAGCGCGAACTCCACCCGCTTGTCCAGGGCGACCGCCAGCGCCTTCTCGGTCTGCGCGCGACCGTGCTCGCGCACCACGGCGTCGAGGTCGAGTCGATCGGGTTCCTGCTCGCCCAGCGCCTGGTAGAAACGCCGCCATACCAGCGCGACTGCGACCGCGTCGTCTTCCAGAAGCTCGTAGCTCAGCGGCAATCCCAGCTGCTGCACCACCGACAGCGGCGCCGAGCGCAGCAGCGCGGCAAACCAGCTGTGGAAGGTGCGGATCTGCACCTGGCGGGCGCTGTCGAGCAGCGATGGGTACAGGCCCGCCAGCGAGACGGCCAGCGCCTGGGCGTGGGCAGCATCAACGCCCCGGTCCTGCAGCTCCTGCAGCAGCCGCTCGGGCTTCGCCAGCGCAAACTCGCGTAACCACTGGTACAGGCGTTCACGCATTTCGCTGGCGGCGCGCTTGGTGAAGGTGATCGCCAGGATTTCGTGCGGCGCCAGCACCCGACCGACCTGCGCATCGGCCAGCAAGGCCCGGACAATGCGCGACACCAGCATCCAGGTCTTGCCGGCGCCGGCGCAGGCTTCCACCGCGACGTTGCGCCGCGGGTCACAGGCGATCGCATAAAAATCCGCCGCACGCACCGGCATCCCGTTGTGCCGGTATGCCGGCGGTGGGCGCGACTCAGCCATTGCGCTTTGCATCGCCAGCATACCCGCCGCCCGCCCAGAAGTCCCTGCGACACAGGCCGCGCGCAGCGCAGTAATCGCAGGCCTGCCCTGCACCGAGCGCAGGCAGGACGGCGCCTTCGCCGACGCGCTGCATATCGTGCTGTATCGACTGCAACAACCCGTCGCGCAACGCCACAATATCGTCCTGCGGATACTTGCGAACAGGCTCCGACTCGCTGATGTTGAGGTAGGCTGCACCCAGCGTGTCATCCTCCAAAAGCGCCGCGTAAAAAGCCAATTGCGTGTCTTCGGTCGCGCCCTTGATCCGCGCCGCGCTCTTAGTACGGGGTTCGGTCTTGTAGTCGATCACCAGGGCGCTGCCGTCGGGCAGGCGGTCGATGCGGTCGATGCGGCCGTGCAGCAGCAAGCGGCCCAGCGGCATTTCGCGTTTGGCCTCGGCCTGCGCAAAGCGCGCGCCGCCGGCCTCGTGCGCCGATAGCCATTGCAGGTAGGCGCCACGCACATGGGGCCACGACGCGGCAAAGGGAATGAACTCGCTACGCGCCAGCCCCAGTTCCTGCGTCGCCCGGTCCGCGGCCCGATCCAGCGCCGCCGCCCTGTCGCCCTGCGCCACCGGTTCAGCCGCCAGCGCCTGGTGAAAATGGCCGAGTAACAGATGCAACCAGTTGCCAAAGTCCCGCTTGTCAAGCACCGAGTCGATCTCGTCCGAGGGCTGCAAACCCAACTGGCGCAGCGCGAAGAACCGGTAAGGGCAACTGCGCAGGTCTTCATAGGCGCTGGCCGACAGGCGTTGCACCGGCAGCTCCGGCGCAGCGGGTTGCGGCATCGCGACCGGCGTGGCCTGCAGCGTGCGCCGCAGCCGCGGATCGCCCGCCAGCGGCGCAGCGTCGATCAGCAAACGCTGCACGAAAGGGCTGGGCATCAAGCGCTCGCCGCCCTCACTCTCGCGCCACAGCAAGTCGATGCGCGGCGAGCCCAGCGCACAGCCCCAAGCGGCGCGTGCCGCTGCGGCCAACGCCTCGCGCGCCGGTAATCCGAGCGCCTCGCGTTGCGCCGGCGTCCACATCGCGCCGACCTCGGGCGACGCGCTCAGGTGCAACTCGTCGCAACCCGGCAGCACCACCGCCGCAAAGGCACGCCCGAGCAACTGGTGGATGGGCAGAATCAGCACCTGGGCGTTTCCCTGATCCGGTGGAATAAAGCTGCCCGCCTCCAGCGTCTGGCTGACCCAGGCGACAAACGCGCTTTGGCCGATGCGCTGCGTCTGGTCGGAAAATTCGGCGTCCGGGCCTTCGCGCAAACGCAGCGCGTCGAGCACGCAGCCGCCCGCGCTGTCGTCCTGCAGAGCCTGCCACTGGCCCGCCTGGTCGAGCGCGCTGCGCAATGCCGCCAGCCAGTCGCGGAGCCTGCGTGCCGTCTGCAATGGGCTGCGCAGCGCGTTGATCCACGGCGCGACCGGGGCGTCGCTTTG
>CAISIP010000394.1 GCA_903885415.1 uncultured beta proteobacterium | reverse complement strand
GCCTGGGCCTGATACCTGGCGCGGTACTTCGCTTTGATCTGTCGGGGCGACAGCAGCCCGACGGCAGCCGCTTCAAGGTGCCGCACATGGGCTGGAATCGGGTCTGCTACAGCGATGGCGACCGGCCGGTGCACCGGCTGTGGGAAGGCATCCCGCCGCGCAGCTATTTCTATTTTGTTCATAGTTTTTACGTTAAACCGTCGGATACATACCACAGCGTGGGCGAGACGGACTATGGCGGCCGCTTCAGCGCGGCAATTGCACGCGATAATATTTTCGCAACCCAATTTCATCCTGAAAAAAGTGCCCAAGACGGCATTGCTCTGTACCGCAACTTCCTTCGCTGGAAACCCTGACTCCCTTGATCCTGCTGGCGGACCATGCTGCTCATACCCGCGATTGACCTGAAAGACGGTCGCTGTGTCCGCCTCAGGCAGGGCGACATGGACCAATCGACCGTCTTTGGTGAAGACCCGTCAGAGGTGGCAAAGAACTGGCTGGAGCAGGGTGCCAGACGCCTGCACCTGGTCGACCTCAACGGCGCTTTTGCGGGCCAGCCGAAGAACGAAATGGCGATCCGCAAGATCCTGAAGATCGTTGGCAGCGCGGTCGATGTGCAACTCGGCGGTGGCATTCGTGACCTGGACACCATCGAGCGTTATCTGGACGCCGGACTGCGCTATGTGATCATCGGAACGGCGGCGGTCAAAAATCCTGGCTTCTTGCAAGACGCCTGCACCGCATTCGGCGGTCACATCATTGTCGGCCTCGACGCTCGTGATGGAAAGATCGCCACCGACGGCTGGAGCAAGCTCACCCGCCATGATGTGGTCGACCTGGGTAAGAAGTTTGAAGACTATGGCGTCGAGTCGATCGTGTACACCGATATAGGACGGGACGGGATGCTCTCCGGTATCAATATCGAGGCCACGGTCAAGCTGGCGCGAGCCTTGACGATTCCGGTGATCGCATCCGGCGGGCTTAGCACCATGTCCGATATCGAGGCACTGTGCGAGGTCGAGGGCGATGGGGTCGAAGGCGTCATTTGCGGCCGGGCCATCTATAGCGGCAACCTGGATTTCGCCACCGCGCAGGCGCGCGCCGACGAACTCAACGGGTGATCGCTGCGGCCATGCTGGCCAAACGCATCATTCCGTGCCTAGACGTGACCGGGGGGCGGGTCGTCAAAGGCGTCAATTTTCTGGAACTGCGCGACGCTGGCGATCCGGTCGAAATTGCCGCGCGCTACAACGAGCAGGGCGCCGACGAACTCACCTTTCTCGACATCACCGCCACCAGCGATGACCGCGACCTGATCCTGCACATCGTCGAAGCCGTCGCCTCCCAGGTCTTCATACCGTTGACCGTCGGCGGCGGTGTGCGTAGCGTCGCCGACGTGCGTAGGCTGCTCAACGCGGGCGCCGACAAGACCAGTTTTAACTCGGCGGCCATCGCCAACCCGCAACTCATCGAGGACGCGTCGTCGCGCTACGGTGCGCAGTGCATTGTGGTGGCGATAGACGCCAAGCGGCGCAGCGCGGTCGACGCCATGCGCCCGGACCCGCAGGGCCAGTGCGTGGGCCCGGGCTGGGATGTCTTCAGCCATGGAGGGCGCAACAACACCGGACTCGACGCAGTGGCTTGGGCGGTCGAGATGGCGCAGCGCGGCGCCGGCGAGATCCTGCTGACCAGCATGGACCGGGATGGAACCCGCTCGGGTTTCGATTTGGATCTCACCCGCGCCGTTAGCGACGCGGTCGGGGTTCCGGTGATCGCATCGGGTGGCGTCGGAACGCTGGACGATCTCGCCGACGGAATCCAGTTGGGCCGTGCCGACGCGGTGCTCGCAGCGAGCATTTTTCACTATGGACAGCACACGGTTTTCCAGGCCAAGCAGGCGATGGCCGCGCGCGGCATAGCGGTGCGCTTGTGATGCAGGCGCCGGCGAGGATTGGACAGACAATAGCCCGATGAATTGGCTTGGCGAAATAAAATGGGACGCGGCCGGACTGGTACCGGTCATCGCGCAGGAGCAATCCACCGGCGATGTTCTGATGCTGGCGTGGATGGACCGCGAGGCGCTGCAAAAGACCGCCGAGCTCGGACGCGCGGTCTACTTCAGCCGCTCGCGCTCGCGCCTGTGGTTCAAGGGCGAGGAGTCGGGCCATGTGCAGCAGGTGCACGAGATCCGCATGGACTGCGATCGGGACGTGCTGCTGCTCAAGGTGACCCAGACCGGCCACCAGCCGGGAATCGCCTGCCACACCGGCCGGCACAGCTGCTTTTTCAGTGTCTATCGTGGCGGCGTAAGCGGCGGCGAGTGGGTCGTCACCGAGCCGGTGCTCAAGGATCCAGAATCGATTTACAAGTAGGCGCCTGGCCATGAACCCTATTTCCTTGTCGCAGGACGCGCTGGCCCGGCTGGCGGCAGTCATTGAAAGCCGCAAGACCGGCAACGGCGGCGACCCCGAAACCAGCTATGTGGCTAGGCTACTGCACCGCGGACCCGACGCTTTCCTGAAAAAAATCGGCGAAGAAGCCACCGAGGTGGTGATGGCATCCAAGGATCTGGACCACGCCCTGCAGATGCAAAGCGGCATCGATGCGGGTCGCGCCAGCCTGGTCGGCGAGATGGCCGACCTGTGGTTCCACTGTCTGATCGCGCTGGCGCATTACGGTCTGCAGCCCGCCGACGTGCTGAGCGAACTGCTGCGACGCGAAGGCACCAGCGGCATCGAAGAGAAGGCCCTGCGCAAGGCGCGTGCGCGCGAAGACGCAGGGGAGTCTGCATGACGCACGACCCGAACTGCCTGTTCTGCAAGATCGTCCACGGGACAATAAGCTCCAAAAAAGTGTACGAGGACGCACTTGTTTACGCTTTTCACGACATACACCCCTGGGCACCGGTGCATTTTCTGCTGGTTCCCAAAGTCCATATCCCCTCGTTGGCGCACCTTGGGCCAGAACACGCGGCGCTGATGGGCCACATGATGACGCTGGCGCCAAAACTCGCCCTCCAAGAGGGTTGCAGGCCCTATCCCGACGGCGGATTCCGCATCGTCAGCAACACCGGAGCCGAGGGCGGTCAGGAGGTCCATCACCTGCATGTCCATGTGATGGGTGGACCACGGCCCTGGCTGCGCGGCTGAAATGCGGGCATACGGGCCGGACGATGCATGCCGACGCCCTGGCCGACTAAAATCGGCCCAATTGCTTAGGAGGTAGTCATGGGTTCATTTTCAATTTGGCACTGGCTGATCGTGCTGGTGATCGTGGTGATGGTGTTTGGAACCAAGAAGCTGCGCAACCTGGGAGGCGATCTGGGCGGTGCGGTAAAGGGTTTCAAGGACGGCATGAAGGAAGCCAACGCCAAGCCAGAGGAGGGGGCCGCCGCCGCAGCGCCTGCGGCGCAGGTTTCCAATGTCGCGCCCCCCGGCGCCGAAAAGACGACCATCGACGTCGAAGCCAAGCAAAAGTCCTGAGATCTGCAGCAGCGTGATTGATCTCGGCATTTCAAAAATGGCGCTCATTGGCGCGGTGGCGCTGATCGTCATCGGCCCCGAGAAGTTGCCACGCGTCGCGCGGATGGTTGGCGCCATGCTCGGCAAAGCCCAGCGCTATGTTGCGGACGTGAAAGCCGAAGTCAACCGGTCGATGGATTTGGAGGAACTCAAGAAAATGAAGGACAGCGTGACCGACGCTGCCCGCGATGTCGAGAGCTCGATACAGAGCAGCGCCGGCGATTTCGAAAAGTCCTGGGCCGAAGCGACCGATATCAGCGCCACCCCCCACTACAGCGAGCCACTCGCCGTACCGCCGTCCTACCCGTCGTACCACCACCCGGGGAAGCACTGGCGCGTCAAGCAGGGCGCCACTCCCAACTGGTTTAAGGCGCGCACCGGAACCAGGACCCGGGCCCTGTCGGGCGCAGCGCGGGTGGCCAGGTTCCGGCCGCAAAAGCTCGGGTGAAGCGCAGCACGACCGGCGCGGCTTTGCGCGTACCCGGCCCATGGCCAGGGCCACACAATGACTGACTCCCACCACAAAGAAGAAGACGAGCTCGCGGGCACGGAGCAGCCCTTTGTTCAGCACTTGATGGAACTGCGCGACCGGTTGCTGTACAGCCTAGCGGGACTCGCGGTATGCATGGCGCTGCTGGCATTTTGGCCTTCGCCCAGCGGGCTGATCGATCTGATCGCGCTGCCGATTCGGGCCCATATGCCGCCCGGCGCCAAACTGATCGCAGTCGGCGTCTTCTCACCATTCTTTGTTCCGCTCAAGGTGCTGATGATGGCCGGCGTGTTGCTCGCGCTGCCATGGCTGATGTACCAGGCATGGGCCTTTGTCGCGCCGGGTCTTTACGGCCACGAAAAGCGACTGGTGTTGCCGCTGATATTTTTTGGCAGCCTGCTGGCTTACACGGGCATCGCCTTCGTGCAGTTTTTTGTGCTTGACAAAATGTTTGCGTTCATCCAGGCCGTGACGCCGTCGAGCGTTGCCGCAACGCCCGATATCGCGTCCTATGTCGAGGCCATTCTGGGCTTGTACCTGGCTTTCGGCGTCGCGTTTCAGGTGCCCATCGTGGTGGTGCTGCTGGCGCGCATGAACATGGTCAGCATCGACAAGCTCAAAGACTTCCGCGGCTATTTCATCGTCCTGTCTTTTGTCATCGCCGCGGTCCTGACCCCGCCGGACGTGGTGTCCCAGCTTGCGCTGGCGGTGCCCATGTGCCTCTTATACGAGGTCGGCATCTGGGCCGCGCAGTTGTTCATCAAGCACACCGGCACCCCCGAGGACCAGGAGCAGGCCGCCAAGCCCTGAACCGGGGCAGCTTGGCTGCGGCGGCGCTCTCGATCAGGGGTGGCGCGCTGGCCTGCGCGGCTTGGGTCTGAGTCCGGGGCTGACCTCGACGACGAGCGGATCGCCCCTGCGTTGCAGCGTGAACTTCGACGCCACGCCAGGCTTGAGTCCGGCGACGACCGCCAGAAGCTCCGCGACGCTTGCCACGTCCCGGTCCGCCACTGCGGTGATCAGGTCGCCGGGACGGATACCGGCCTGCGCAGCTGGCCCGTTTTGCAGCACCCCGGTGATGACCACACCCTTGATCGCCTTCACGCCAAAGGTCTGCGCCAGTTCCGGCGTCAGGTCGTTGGGTTCGACGCCGATCCAGCCCCGTGTGACTTGACCGTCTTTGACCAGGCCCTCCATCACCATGCGCGCCGTCGACACCGGAATCGCGAAGCCGATGCCCATGCTGCCACCCGAACGCGAGTAGATCGCGGTGTTGATGCCAAGCAGGTCCCCGTTAATGTCGACCAGCGCGCCGCCGGAATTGCCCGGGTTGATGGCGGCATCGGTCTGGATGAAGTTCTCGAAGGTGTTGATGCCGAGTTGGTTGCGCCCCAGCGCGCTGACGATCCCACTGGTGACGGTTTGCCCCACGCCAAAAGGGTTCCCTATGGCCAGCACCTGGTCGCCCACCTGCAGCGATTCCGAGTTGCCGATGACGATGACCGGCAACCGGTCCATCTCGATTTTCAGAACCGCCAGGTCGGTGTCGGGGTCGGTCCCGATCACCCTGGCCACCGCGTGCCGGCCGTCGTTGAGCGTCACTTCGATCTCGTCGGCGCCTTCAATGACATGGTTGTTGGTCAGCACATAGCCTGCCGGACTGACGATAACGCCACTGCCGAGTCCCGCCTGCGCCTCGCCGCCTGGGTCGCCGTTAAAGAACCGGAACCAGGGGTCGCCGTTGGCGGAGCCCTTTCGCGCGGCTTTGCTGGTATTGATGCTGACGACTGCCGAAGAAGACTTCTGCACCGCGCGCCTGAAGCCTTCGCCCGCAGCCCGGGTTGGGTCACCCGCCGGCGCCTCGATCACCGACATGACCCCGGGCGCGTGGCTCCTACCGAGCCAGTCGGGCTTGAGGGTGGCGACAACAAAATACGCCGCCAGCAACACCGTGGCGGTCTGGGAAAAAAGCAGCCAAGTCCGTTTCATGCCCAAATTGTAGGCCGATGATTTCCGGGACAATGGGGCTTCATGCCGCACCATCGATCCGTCTTGCCATGACAGACCACACCCAACTTGGGCATGCGTTCGACGCCATGCTGGAGCCTGCGCGGTTTCGCGACTACGGGCCCAACGGCCTTCAGGTAGAGGGCCGGCTCGTCGTTCGCAAAATTGTTTCTGGCGTCACCGCCAGTCGGGCGTTGATCGAGGCAGCGGTGGACGCCGGCGCCGACGCCATACTGGTCCACCACGGACTGTTTTGGCGCGGATACGATGGACGCATCACCGGGTGGATGAAGCAGCGTCTGGCGCTGCTGCTGGCCCACGACATCAACCTGTTCGCCTACCACCTACCGCTGGACGCACACCCAGAGTTCGGCAACAACGCGCAACTCGGGCTGCAGCTTGGCCTGCGCGCTTCTTCGCGTTTCGGCGAGCAGGACCTCGGTTTTCTTGGCGCACGATCGGACGGCGGCGCTTTTGCGAACGCCGACACGCTGGCGGCCCATGTGCAGGCGGTGCTCCGGCGGCCAGTGACCGTCGTCGCCGGCAGCGACGAGCCGCTGCGCAGGCTGGCCTGGTGCAGCGGCGGAGCGCAGGGGTATTTCGAGGCGGCGATAGCCGCCGGAGCGCAGGCCTTCCTGACCGGTGAAATCTCAGAGCCGCAGGCGCACCTTGCGCGTGAATGCGGAGTCGCTTACCTGGCCTGCGGCCACCATGCGACCGAGCGCTACGGCGCGCCGGCTGTCGCCGCCGAGGTGGCGCAGCAGCTGGGCTTGGAGCACCTGTTCATCGACATCGACAATCCGGCCTGAGCGCGCATGGACAAACCGATCGCGATCACGCCCGGCGACCCGGCCGGCATCGGTCCGGAGATTATTGCCAAGGCCTTTCGCGACGCGCCTGAGCGCACCCGTGGCTGCTTTGTCGCAGGCGATGTCGGCGTGATGCGCCGCGCCGCGCAGTTCTTGCTGGGTGCGGGCCAGACCGACCTGCCGGTGGTGGTATTGGAGCGGCCCTCGGACGCGCTCGATATGGCGCCGCGTTGCATACCGGTGTTGCAGATTGGCCCGCCGGCGCCTTGCGTGGCCATCGGGCGGGTAAGCGCCACCGCGGGGGCCATGGCGGCACAAAGCGTCTTGTGGGCGGCAGACGCTGCCTTGCGCGCCGAGGTGGCCGCCATGGTGACCGCGCCGCTGAACAAGGAGGCCTTGTGTGCAGCCGGTGCGCCGCACAGCGCCTTCCCCGGCCATACCGAAATGCTGCAAGCACGGGCGGCGGCATTCCTGGGCAAGCCACTCGCCGAGCTGCCGGTGCGCATGATGCTCGCCAACGACGAGCTTTGCACGGTGTTGCTGAGCATCCATGTGTCGCTGCGCGACGCGATAGACGCGGTCACCCACGACAACTTGCTGCAGACGCTGCAGATGGCCGATACCGCCCTGCGTGCCCTGCTTGGCCGCACGCCGCGCATTGCGGTGGCGGGCCTGAACCCGCATGCCGGTGAGGGCGGTCTTTTTGGCAGGGAAGAGATCGAACAGATTGCGCCTGCTATTGCCAGCGCGCGCGCGCGCGGGCTCGATGTTCACGGGCCGCTGGCGCCCGATACCGTGTTCATGCGCGCG
>CAISIP010000393.1 GCA_903885415.1 uncultured beta proteobacterium | reverse complement strand
GGGGGTCGCTGTGAGCAGTCAGGACTACGACTACATCGTCGTCGGTGCAGGGTCGGCCGGCTGTGTGCTGGCCGAGAGGCTCAGCGCCGACGGCCGCTCCACCGTCTTGCTGCTCGAGGCCGGCGGACACGATCGGCGGCTGTGGATCAATCTGCCGATCGGCTACGGAATGAGCTTCTACGACGAGCGTGTCAACTGGAAATTTGTCGCGCAGCCCGACCCGGGGCTGCAGGGGCGCAGCATCTACTTTCCGCGCGGTCGCGTCGTCGGTGGCTCGAGCTCCATCAACGCGATGGTGTACTGCCGTGGCCTTCCCAGCGACTTCGACGACTGGGCGGCGCTGGGCAACAGCGGCTGGTCCTGGAACGATGTGCGCCCGGTCTACGAAGGCTTCGAGCGTCCTGTTGACGAAAACGGCGTCGCCGCTCCGGGCGGCTCGCTCTTTGTCAGCGACGTGCGCCGGGAGTTGCATCCGATCGAGCGCCACTTCTTCGCGGCGGCGCAGCAGGCCGGGCTGCCGTTTAGCGAGGATTTCAACGGTGCACAACCCGAAGGCGTTGGCCGCTACCGCATCAACACGCGACACGCCATGCGCTGGTCGGCTGCCGACGCCTTTTTACGACCAGCGCTGCGCCGCGCAAGCCTGGACCTCAAGACCGGGGCGCTCGCCGAGCGCGTGCTGTTCGAGGGGCGTCGGGCCGTCGGCGTCGCCTACCGCCGGGGCGGCGGCCTGCTGCGCGCGCGTGCGCGCCGTGCGGTGGTGCTGAGCGCCGGGGCGATACAAAGCCCGCAACTGCTGCAGCTGTCGGGCGTGGGGCCGTCGGCGCTGCTGCAGGAGCACAACATCGCGGTCGTCCTCGACCAGGCGCAGGTCGGCGCGAATCTGCAGGACCACCTGGCGATGAGCTACTACTACCAGGCGACCGAGCCGACACTCAATAACGTGCTGGGTTCGCCATGGGGCAAGCTGCGTGCCGGCCTGCAGTACGCGCTGGGTCTGGGCGGCCCGCTGGGCATCAGCGTGAATCAATGCGGTGGTTTTGTGCGCTCGCACCCGGGCGCGGCGCAGGCCGATACCCAGCTCTACTGCAACCCGATCACCTATACGCTGGCCGAGTCGACAACCGGAACGCACATCGTGCCCGACAGGACCGCCGGCTTCATTCTGTGTTTCCAGCCCTGCCGGCCCCGGAGCCGCGGCAGCGTATCGATCGCCGCCGCGGATGCCAGCCAGGCGCCACTGATCCGGCCGAACTACCTGTCGCACCCGCAGGATCTGGAGCAGGCGCTGCGCGGGGCGCAGTTGGTGCGGCGGCTGGCCAGAACGGCCGCGATGCGCGGCCTGATCAAGGCGCCGATCGGGCCCGCGCTCGACAGCATGGACGACGCTGCGATGCTGGACGACTTTCGCGCGCGTGCCAGCACCTGCTACCACCCGGTCGGAACCTGCGTAATGGGCGCCGACGTCCGCAGCTCGGTTGTCGACGCCAACCTCAGCGTTCACGGACTCGAGGGCCTTTATGTGGTTGACGCGTCGGTGTTTCCGACACTCACATCGGGCAACACCCACGCGCCGACGACGATGGTCGCGCACAAGGGCGCCGCCGCCATTCTGCGGGCGCCGCGCTGAACACCCCTATTTTTCAGGAGCGAGCCATGCAACTCGAATCGATAAAGACCTTTGTGGTCGGCAATCCGCCGCCTGGCTTTGGCGGGCGGTATTTTGTCTTCGTCAAGATCCGCACCGCCTGCGGTATCGAGGGCGTCGGCGAGGCCTACGCCGCGACCTTCAGCCCGCATGTCATCGCAGCGATGGCCGAGGACCTTTTCGCACGCGTCTTCGCCGGCGAGGACCCGATGCAGACCGAAACACTGTGGCGACGGGCCTACGGCGAGGGCTTCTCGCTGCGGCCCGACATTTCGTTGATGGGCGTTCTGAGCGCGCTCGAGATGGCCTGTTGGGACATCACCGGCAAGGCGCTCGGGCAGCCGGTCTACAAGCTGCTCGGTGGCCTGGTCAATCCGCGCCTGCGCAGCTACACCTACCTGTACCCTGACGAGAACGAGGACGAATCGTTCTACGGCGACCCGGTGCGCTCGGCCGAGCGCGCCGCCGTCTATGTGCAGCAGGGCTTCACGGCCATCAAGTTCGACCCGGTCGGCGGCTACTCGGTATTCGACCCGCGCCAGCCCACGCTCGAGCGCATGGACATGGCGGAGCGTTTTTGCAAACTGATTCGCGAGGCCGTCGGTAACCGGGCCGACATCTTGTTCGGAACCCACGGCCAGTACACCGTGTCGGGCGCCAAGCGCATGGCGCGCCGGATAGAGCCCTACGACCCGCTGTGGTTCGAGGAGCCGACGCCGCCCGAGCGCCCGGAGTTGATGGCCGAGGTCGCGCGCCACACCAGCATACCGATCGCCACTGGCGAGCGTCTTTGCACCAAGTACGAATTCGCGCGTGTGCTCGAAACCGGCGCGGCGAGCATCCTGCAGCCGGCGCTGGGACGCGTTGGCGGTATTCTCGAGTGCAAAAAAATAGCCGCCATGGCCGAAGCGCACTACGCGCAGGTTGCGCCGCACCTGTACTGCGGTCCGATCGAGGCGGCAGCGAACATCCAGCTTGCGGCGTGCATACCGAATTTTCTGATCCTCGAGAGCATCCAGCAGCTCGGTGGCTTTCACGCCAAGCTGTTGAAAAAGCCGCTGCAGTGGGAGGGCGGCTACGTGATACCGAGCAAAGAGCCCGGCCTGGGTGTCGAGCTCAACGAGGAGGTCGCG
>CAISIP010000392.1 GCA_903885415.1 uncultured beta proteobacterium | reverse complement strand
CGATGAATTTCACCGACTTCCTGTACCGGCCGCGTCGGATCGAGGAGCTCGACACCCGATCGGGCGGCGGCGTGGTGCACAGCAAGGCCAGCCACCAGATCGACATCCTGCGCCTGCTCGGTGGCGGACTGGTTCGCGGCGTGACGGCGCGCACCGGCGCCTGGGACCCGCAGCGCCCCACCGAGGGGGCCTACCAGGCGCTGCTCGACTTTGCCAACGGCGCGTTCGCCAGCGCCACCTATAGCGGCTACGCCCACTACGACAGCGACGCGTTGATGGGCGGCATTGGCGAAACCGGACAGCCGCGCGACCCAGCCGACTACGGCGCAGCGCGAAGGCGGCTGGCCGGCAGCACCGGCGCGCAGCAAGAAGCGCTGCTCAAGGCCGCGCGCAACTACGGCGGCGCGCGGTACACAGACAGTGCGCTACGCCACCCGGAGCTGGCGCACCCGCATTTCGGCCATATCGTGGTGAGTTGCGAGGGCGCTGACCTGCGTCCGACACCGAACGGCGTCGAGGTCTTTGCAGACGCGCAGCGCAGCTTCGAAGCCATCGCGGCGCCGGTGGTGGCGCGCAGCGAAGTGATCGACGAACTGGCCGCCGCGGTGCTCGAGGGCCGAGCGCCATTGCACAGCGGCGCCTGGGCACGCGCGACCACCGAGGTCTGCCTGGCCATCCTGGAATCCTCGCGCAGTCGCAGCACCCAGCCGCTGGGCCTGCAGGTCGGCCTGCCGCAAGCGCCATGAAGACCGAAACGCACGACATCCTGCGGCATTGGCGCGAAGCCGTTCCGAACGACCGGCTAGCGCATCTGGTGCGCGACACCGAACGCGCATTTCGCCGTGCGCTGCAAGTCAGGTTGGCGGCGCATGGCGTTCCTTTTGGCCACTGGAGCTTCCTGCGCATCCTGTGGGAAACCGACGGCCTGACGCAAAAAGAGCTCAGCGTGCGCGCCGGTGTGATGGAGCCCACCACCTTTGCCGCGATGAAGGCCATGGAGCAGCTTGGCTACATCACACGCCGGCAGTTGCCGCCCAACAAGAAAAATGTGTATGTGCACCTCAGCGCCACGGGCCGCTCGCTCAAGAAGCTGCTGGTTCCGCTGGCCGAAGAAACCAACCAAATTGGTTCTCGCGGCATCGACCCGAAGGACCTGGCGACCGCGCGGCGTGTGCTGCTCACCCTGATTGGTAACCTGGCGCAGGACGACATCGATGCGGCGCCGGGAACCGCACAGACCAACGGGTAAAGACCGCTTGCCACCGCGCTGCGGGAGCGCGGCCGGTCCACGCCGGCGGCATCAGTGCAGCGCGACGCCGGTTTTGGACTGCAGTTCTTCGCGACTGACGCCGGGCGCGAGTTCCACCACCGTGATGCCCTGCTGCGTGACGTCCATCACCGCCAGGTCGGTGATAATCCGGTCGACCACACCCAAGCCGGTCAGCGGAAGCGAACAGTTGGGCAAGATCTTGAGATCAAAGCCGCCGTCCTTGCGCTTGGCGACATGCTCCATCAGCACAATCACGCGCTTGACGCCAGCGACCAGATCCATCGCGCCGCCCATGCCCTTGACCATCTTGCCCGGGATCATCCAGTTCGCCAGATCGCCCTTTTCGCTGACCTGCATCGCGCCCAGGATGCTGAGGTTGATCTTGCCGCCGCGGATCATCGCGAAGCTCTCGTGGCTGCCAAAGATCGACGATCCGGCGATCGTCGTCACCGTCTGCTTGCCGGCGTTGATCAGGTCAGCGTCGACCTCGGAGTCCAGCGGAAAGGGGCCGATCCCCAGCATGCCGTTCTCCGACTGCAGCCACACCTCCTTGTCGGCCGGAACGAAGTTGGCCACCAGCGTCGGTATGCCGATGCCGAGGTTGACATAAAAACCGTCTTCGAGTTCCTGCGCTGCGCGCGACGCCATTTGGTCCTGAGTCCAGCCCATCATGTGCTCCTGTTGTGTGGGGGCGCGCTCACGCGGGCGCGGCTTCGCGCACGGTGCGCTTCTCGATGCGCTTTTCCGGCTGCGCATTCAAAACGATGCGGTGCACATAGATGCCCGGCAGATGCACCTGGTCGGGCACCATGGCGCCAGTCTCCACAATCTCCTCGACCTCGACGACGGTGATTTTTCCCGCCATCGCCGCCGCCGGGTTGAAGTTGCGCGCCGTATAGCGGAACTGCAGGTTGCCCGACTTGTCGGCCCGGTGCGCCTTGACCAGCGCTACATCAGGCACCAGTGCACGCTCCATCACAAAACGTTCGCCGTCGAATTCGCGCAGTTCCTTGCCCTCGGCGACCAAGGTGCCGACGCCGGTCTTGGTGAAAAAAGCCGGGATTCCGGCGCCTCCCGCGCGCAGTCGCTCCGCCAGCGTCCCCTGTGGCGTGAATTCGAGTTCGAGTTCACCGGCCAGGTACTGGCGCTCGAATTCCTTGTTCTCGCCCACATAGCTAGAAATCATCCGCTTGATCTGCCGCGTCTCCAGCAGCTTGCCCAGCCCGAATCCGTCGACACCGGCGTTGTTGGAAATCACCGTGAGGTTCTTCACCGCGCTGTCGCGCAGAGCGTCGATCAGGGCCTCGGGAATGCCGCACAGGCCGAACCCGCCCACGGCGAGCAATTGCCCGTCGTGCACAATGCCTTCGAGCGCCTTGGCCGCGGAAGGGAAAATTTTGTTCACATGCGTCCTTTCGTCTTGGTGTCGTGGCCGATTTTACGTGTTCGGTTTTTTGGCTAGCATCGCGCCGCGAATCGCCGCCCGATGCGCGAACAGATAATCCAAGCTCAGCTCACGGGAGACGCTATGAACCGCTACCTTGCACCGGAAATCCACAACCTTCCCGACGACATCCGAGCCAAAGTGCTCGAAGTGCAGGAAAAGGCAGGCTTTGTCCCCAATGTCTTTCTGACGCTTGCACGTCGACCCGCCGAATGGCGCGCCTTTTTTGCGTACCACGACGCGCTGATGCTGCGCGAGGAATCGGGGCTTAGCAAGGGCGAGCGGGAAATGATCGTCACCACCACCAGCGCCGCCAACAACTGCCTGTACTGCGTGGTCGCCCATGGCGCGATCCTGCGGATTTACGAAAAGAAAGCCATGCTGGCGGACCAGGTGGCCATTAACTACCGCAAGGCCGACATCACCGAGCGCCAGCGCAGCATGCTGGACTTCGCGATGAAGGTCTGCCTGCGGTCGGCCGACATCGACGATGGCGACTTCAGCGCGCTGCACGCGCAGGGTTTCAGCGACGAGGATATCTGGGACATAGGCGCCATTACCGCATTTTTCGGCCTGTCCAACCGCATGGCCAACCTCAGCGGCCTGCAGCCGAATCCGGAGTTCTACCTGATTGTGCGCGTTCCCAAAGCCAAGCTCAGCTGACGAGCGTGCGCACCCAATCCGGCAAGGTCTTGGCCTTCTGGCTTGTCGAGTCGACCCAGATCGTTGTCGCACCGCCGGCAGCGCACACCGTACCGGGGT
>CAISIP010000391.1 GCA_903885415.1 uncultured beta proteobacterium | reverse complement strand
TACACGTCGGCGCTGGCTGCCAATGCGCCCATTACCATTGGCGCGGCCAAGGCGATTACGCGCGAGATTCTCAAGCCGTCGACCGAGTTGGATATGGCGCTGTGCCAGAAACTGATCAAGGACTGCTTTGACAGCGCCGACTATGCCGAAGGCCGAAAAGCGTTCATGGAAAAGCGCCAGCCTGTATTTACCGGGAAATGAGCATGAAATCGTATTGGATGCATGCCGGCGATGTGCCGGAGCCGATTGAAATGCGCGACATCGCGATGCCGGTGCCGGGCCCCACGCAGGCGCTTGTGCGGCTGCACGCAGCGGCTTTGAATCGGGGCGAATTCATCAGGGGCCATGGCTTGCATGGCAGCGCGGGCGCCAAAGCGATTGGCATGGAGGGCGCGGGCGAAATCGTCCAAGTCGGCAGCGAGCTCAAGCGCTATCGGGTCGGGGACCGGGTGATGGCCCGATGCGCCGGAACATTTGCGCAGTACACGCTGATGGATGTGCGTGAAATGATGCCGGTGCCGCAGACGCTGGACTGGGAAGAGGCGGCCTGCATACCGCTCACCTTTCTGGTCAGCTATGACCTGCTGGTGCAGCAGGGCAAATTGCGCGACGGCGACTGGCTGCTGGTCAACGGCGTGTCGTCCGGGGTGGGCGTTGCCTCGCTGCAGACGGCCAAAGCGCTGGGCGCGAAAGTCATCGGCACATCGGGTTCGCAGGACAAACTCGAGCGCCTGCGGCCGCTGGGACTCGATCGGGGCCTGCGCACCCGTCAACCGGATTTCTTCGCCGCAGTGATGGACGCCACCGGCGGCAACGGTGTGGCGCTGGTGGTCAACGCCGTCGGCGGTTCGGTCTTTGAAGAGAGCCTGCGCTGTCTGGCGTTTCAGGGTCGGCTCGGCACCGTGGGCTATGTGGACGGCGTGCTCAATGCCCCGCTGGATATCGAGGCCTTGCACGCCCGACGCCTGACGATTTTTGGCGTCTCTAACAAGCTGCGATCGCCGGAACAGCGCGCGGAGCCGGTGGAGGGTTTCGTGCGTGACATCCTTCCCGCATTCGCCGATGGTCGGATCCGATCGTGCATCGATCGCGTCTTTCCCTTTGAAGAACTGGTTCAGGCGCGGGCGCTGATGCAAAGCGATGCGCATGTCGGAAAGATTGTGCTCAAGATCACGCACTAGGAGATGGCCGCATGCACACGACCCGGATTTTTTCGGCGCTGATTCTCGCCGGCATGGCCCTGGCGACGCAGGCCCAGACATCGCCTTATCCCGCCAAGCCGGTGCGCGTGGTGGTGGGCTTTGCGCCAGGAGGTGCGGCCGACTATGTGGCCCGGGCCATCAGCGACGCGATGGGCAAAGCGCTCGGCCAACCGTTGATCATAGAAAACAAGGCGGGCGCCGGTTCAAGCATTGCTGCCGAATTTGTCGCCAAGGCCGCTCCCGATGGCTACACGGTCCTGATCGCCAGCCCGAGCAGCATATCGGTGAACCCGGCACTCAATCCCAAGCTCGGCTACAGCGCCAAGGACTTGCAGCCCGTCACCAAAATCACATCGTCACCCCTGGTGATCGCCTCCAATCCGGTATCCGGCATCAACTCGGTGCTGGATCTGATTGCCATGGCCAAGAAGGCACCCGGCAGCATCAACTACGCGACTTCCGGTAACGGTTCTGCGCCGCATCTGGGGGCAGCGCTATTTGGCCAGATTGCCGGCATCGAAATGACGCACATTCCCTTCAAGGGTGGCGCGCCGGCGGTTCAGTCGGTGGTGGCGGGCGATACCCAACTGACTTTTGGCACGCCGCCGTCGGTGCTGCCGATGATTCAGGCGGGACGGCTCAGGGGCCTGGGGGTCAGCACCCGGGAGAGAACGGCGCTGGTCCCTGGCCTTCCCGGCATGCAGGAGGCTGGCGTGCCCGACTATGCGATCGAATTCTGGTACGGCATCTTTGTTCCAGCGGGAACCCCGCCTGCGCTGGTGAAAAAGTTGTTTGATGCGGCAACGAACGCCTTAGGCCAGGCCTCCGTGCGGGCTTCGCTGGCCCGCGAAGGCACCGACGTGGACCTGTCCCGATCGCCGGAGCAGTTTGCCGCATTCCTCGGCGAAGACGCCAAGTTTTGGGTCAAACTGGTCAAGAGTGCGGGCGTGCGGATCGACTGAGATTCCTGGGCGCAGTAACCGACTGCCTGTGCCACCTGCATGCCCGAAGCGTCGCCCCTGTCATGATCCGGTCTCTTCCTGCGGCGGTGCTGGCGCCTTGCGCGTGGCTCGGGCCCGAAGTGGCCCAGCAAAGCCACTGGCGCTTTTCGTTGCAGGACGAAGATATCGTCGAGTTGCAGACCGCCGCATCGCGTTGCCTGGACCTGAATCAGGATATCCGCGCGATCAGCCGTGCCGCTTTTTCGCTGCCGCGGTTGCAGTCGCGTTTGCAAGCCCTGCATCGGCATTTGCTGCACGGGCCGGGCTTTGCACTGATCCGGTCTTTGCCGGTGGGCGAGTGGTCCACCCAACTCAGCGCAGCGGTGTTTTATGGCATTGGCACGCACCTTGGCAACCCGCGACCCCAGAATGCCAGCGGCCATTTGCTCGGCCACGTGGTGGATATGGGATTGAAGGCCGACGACCCGAATGTGCGCATCTACCAGACGCACGAGCGGCAGAGTTTTCACACCGACTCCTGCGACATTGTCGGATTGCTGTGCCTGCAGCAGGCCCGATCGGGTGGGGATTCGGCGCTGGTGTCTTCCAACACGATTTACAACTGGATGCGCCGCGACCATCCGGAGTTGGCGCTGGCGCTGTTCGATCCGATCGCGACCGACCGGCGCGGCGAAGTGGCGGTCGGGCAAAAGCCTTTTTTTGAAATCCCGGTGTTCAACTGGTACCGGGGCCTGATGTCGAGCATCTATCAGCGCCAGTACATCGATTCGGCGCAGCGCTTCGCGCAGGCGATGCGGCTGAGCCCCTTGCATGTGCAGGCGCTGGACTGCTTTGACGCGCTGGCCAACGATTCGCGCCTGCATTTTCTGATGCGGCTGGCTCCGGGCGACATGCAGTTCGTTCACAACCACACGCTGCTGCATGACCGTACCGCCTTTGAAGACTATTCAGACCGCTCGCGCAAGCGCCACTTGCTGCGCCTGTGGTTGTCGTCCGCGCATGCCAGACCCTTGCCGACGGTATTCGCGCAGCGTTACGGCAGCCTCACGCCGGGCGAACGCGGCGGGGTGACGGTTCCGCAAGCACAGTGGCATGCACCGCTCATGCCAAAATCCTCGCATGATTGACCACCTTGACCATCTGGTCCTCACCACGCACGATGGGGCCGCCTGCATAGATTTCTATACCCGTGTACTCGGAATGCGCCTGGAAGAATTCAGGGGTGGCAATGGCGACGTGCGCCAGGCTTTTCGCTTCGGCGCGCAGAAAATCAATCTGCACCTGCGCGGCAAGGAATTTGAACCCAAGGCGCACCTGCCGGTTCCTGGCGCGCTGGACCTGTGCTTGATCGCGTCCGTTCCGTTGGCGCAGGTGATGCAGCATTTGCAGCAGCAGCAATGGCCCATACTGGAGGGCCCGGTCATGCGTACCGGCGCCACGGGACCGATCCGGTCGGTTTATTTGCGCGACCCCGACCTCAATCTGATCGAGATTTCCGAACCCGCCTGAACCCTGTCAGTCGGCGTAGATGCCGGCTTTCTTGATCACCGGCCCCCATTTGGCTATTTCGGATTCCAGGAAATTTTTCAGGCCTGCTGGCGTCACTTTGTCCATCGGTGCAATGTCCGAACTGAGCTCGGCCATGCGCAGCGCGACGTTAGGGTCCTGCAGGGCGGCGCGCAGCGCAGCATTGATTTTTTCCAGGACGGGCGCGGGCGTCCCACGGGCCGTGTACATGCCATGCCAGACCTTGACTTCGAAACCCTTGAGTCCTTGCTCATCCAGCGTGGGCACATTGGGCAGCGCGTTCAGACGCTTCAACGAGGTGACGCCGTAGACCTTGACACGCCCATCCTTGATGATGGGAACCGTCTGCGTGGTCTGGTCGCACAGCAGGTCGACCTGGCCGCCCAGCAGATCGTTCATCGCCGGGCCCGTTCCCTTGTAGGGTATGGTGTTGAGTTCGACGCCGATCTGGCTCATGAACAGCAGCCCGCACAGGTGCGATACGGCGCCCAGCCCCGCGTTGGCCAGCGACACCTTGTCCTTGTTGGCCTTCAAATAGCTTTCCAATTCTTTGTAGTTGTTCGCCGGAAAGTCTTTGCGCGCCAGCAGCGTCATCGGAACGTCGACGACCTGCCCTATGTAATCGAAGTCCTTCATCGGGTCAAAGGACAGCTTCTTGTAAAGCGCCGGCGCGGTCGCCATTCCCATGTGGTGAATGAGCAGCGTGTAGCCGTTGGGCGTCGAACGCGCGACCTTGTTGGCGGCAATGGTGCCGCCCGCGCCGACGGTGTTCTCGACCAGCACCGTCTGGCCCAGTGATTTACCCATCGGCATTGCCATCATGCGCGCAACCAGGTCGGTCGGCCCGCCGGCTGCAAACGGCACCACCAGGGTCACCGGCTTGTCCGGGTATGCAGTTTGGCTGGTCGCCGGCGCCATTACAAAAACTGCGAGTGCCGCCACCGCCGCCGCTTGCATCCACTTGTGCTGAATTTTCATGGGGTATTCCTTGTAATGAGATCGCCAGCAGGGTCTGCACACAGGGCCACCGATGCAAATGGGGCGGCGGCCTGTCTGCGCGGGTCCATAGTGCACGCAAAGCCATCGGGTTTCAATTCGCGTAATCCCTAAGCCGCGCCGGGGGAACTGTGCTGGCCGCCAGCATGCACAGGGGCCAGCAGCCTGCCGACCCGGGGCCAGCGCGAAACGCCCCATAAGGCGTTGACAGCTTGCTGCATCTCCTGCGCCGTCGCCCCGCCGCTGAAGGCTGCCAGTCGCAGTGCTTTGGCGGTGATTTCTTCCCGGTCCAGTGTGTTGCCAGGGTCGCCCTTGGGTTCGTCCATGCGGCCGTTCAGTATCCTGCCATCTGCGGTGTAGACCGTCACTTTTCCGATCCAGCGTTGCGGATACGCGCGGTCGACTTCCGGGTCGAGTTGCATCTCCACCCGCGCGCACAGCGCAAGCGTCTGCGGATCCTGAAAGTGCTGCTCAAATTCGACCAGACCCGCGTGGCCGAAGCGCGCCACCAGCGCCAGCACGGTTCCCATCGAGAACTTGCTCTGGTGCACCGTCGACGGGTTGAGCACAGACCCGAGTACGTCGATCGCACCTTGGTGGACATGCGCCACCACTTTGCGTAGGTCGGATGGCTGAAGGCTGTGGGCCTGCATCACTTGCAGCAAGGCGTCGGCGGCGGGGTGGGTGTGGCGGCATGACGCGTGGTATTTGAAGGAGGTTTCGCTCGTAGCCCAACGCGACCCAAGGCCGTCGATCAGCCGCGCGGGTTCGGCGTCGGTGGACATTCCGGCCGCCATGCCTTGCGGGCCTGCCAATATGTCGGCGGCTCCGCTAAAACCATCGTTGGCCAGATAAGCCGACATCAGGCCGACTGCGGCCGCGTGCGCCGTGTGCAACTGCTTGCTGTCGGCTCCGGTACGCAGGAACTCCCACAAGCCGGCCGATTGGGTTCCCGCCGAGCCGAACGCGTGCTCCATTTTCTGCGGGCTCAGACCGAGCAGCCTGCCAACTGCCGCTGCCGCCGCCAGGGTTCCCGCGGTGCCGGTGGTATGAAAGACCTTGTAGTGCGATCGCCCGAGAAACTCGCCCACCCGGATGCCGACCTCATAGCCGGCAATGGACGCGGTCAGCAACTGGATTCCGCTCGCGCCAATCGCCTGCGCCACCGCGACGGCGGCCGGCAACACCACGGTGCCCGGGTGAAAGACGGCGCCGTTATGCACATCGTCCTGTTCGGCCACATGCGAGGCGGCCGCATTGGCCATCGCCGCCAGGTAGGGGCTGGTTGCGGTGCGGTTGACGATCAACTCGGACAATCCCGATTGCGGTCCCATGGCCATCGCGAAGGCAGCGATGCTTTGCACCGGACGCGCGCCATGCCCGGCGACCGCCGATCCGAACCAGTCCACCAGCAGGTCTTCCATTTTCCGCACCACCGCGTGCGGGATCGCGTCGAACGCAAGTTCGGCGGCGAAGGCTGCCAGTGTGGCGGTCGGGGATTTCGTCATGGGCATCCTTTGAATCGGCTCGCGTCGGCGTCATGTTGCGGCTCGAGGTCGAGTTGGGTGCAATGCTACAGGCTGTCCTGCGGGCGCGATACTTGGGCATATGGAACTGCCAGTTGCCCGCTACCCGCATCCAAGCCGCAGCGCCTGCGCATGAGCGCCAGCCCGCATGGCGATGGAGTGAGTGGCGCTGTCCAGAGCGCCGATAGTGCGGGCGCGTTGCCGGCATTCACACGCCACGCCACGCTGCCCATCACCCTGCTGGTGCAGGCCGCCTCGTCGGCTGCGGTGATCGCGCCCACCGTGGCGGCGCCGCGGTTGCTTGAGCCGCTGCAGCTCGGCCCGACTGCGGTGGGGCTCTTCGTCGCGCTGGTCTACCTGGCTGCCATGTTCTCGAGCCCGCTTGGCGCGCATCTGGTACTGCGCTTTGGGCCGGTGCGCGGCAGCCAGTTGGCGCTGCTGGCAAGCGCCCTGGGGCTGATGCTGGTGGCGGTGCCGGTGGCGGGACTGGCCGCGTTGGGTGCATTGCTGATCGGCTTGGGCTATGGGCCGATCACGCCGGCCAGTTCGCAGATGTTGGCGCGCACCACCGAACTGCGACGCTATGCGCTGGTCTTTTCGATCAAGCAGACGGGCGTGCCGATGGGCGGCGTGATCGCGGGTCTGATGGTGCCTCCCTTGGTGGTCTGGTCCGGCGGCGCTGCCGCCCTGTTTGGAACCGCCGGCCTGTGCCTGCTGGGCGTGGTCCTGGCCAGCCTGTTGGGCCGCTCGCTCGACAACCAGCGCGTGGCCGCCAGCCGCTGGCCCCGGCCCTCCCAGCTGTTGGCGCCGGTGCGACTGGTGCTGGCGCAGCCGCTGCTGCGTTCGTTGGCGGGTTGCAGCCTGGTGTTGTCGATGGTGCAGGTCAGCTTGACGTCCTACTTCGTCATCTACTTGACCGGCGACCTGGGCTGGACGCTGCTGGCCGCCGGCGCAGCGCTATCGGCCTCGCAACTGTCGGGCGTGTGCGGGCGCATCCTTTGGGGCTGGCTGTCCGACCGCTGGCTCGGCCCGCGCCGCATGCTGCTCACGCTGGCCGGCCTCATCGTGGCTTGCTGCATGGCCATACCCTGGGTGACGGCGCGCAGCCCTGCCGCCGGCGTGGTGGCCTTGCTGTGCCTGTTTGGCGCCACCGCGGTCGGATGGAACGGTGTGTATCTGGCGACGGTGGCGCGGGTGGCGCCCCCGGGGCAGGCGGCTGCGGCGACGGCGGGCGCGCTGTTCTTCACCTTCTTCGGCGTGGTGCTCGGGCCTCCGGTGTTCGGTATGGTGGGCGGACTGATCGGCGGCCTCGGTCCGGCATTTGCCCTGTTTACCCTGCCGCTGGCTGCTGCAGTGTGGATACTGCGGCGGGCGCGATGGGGCTGAGAGATGCGCCAGCCCGAGACGACATCGACTTCGAATTTATGGACCATGACCAAGCGTGATCACAGGCGCGTCGAATTGGCTGGTTACACTCAGGCGCTCTCAGCGTTTGCCATTATTTTGTATGCTGGGTTCAACCGAAGCTCCTCCTGGCCCGCTGTATGCATATCGGCATCGCTGAAGACGACCCCGACCAACAGGTCTTGCTGCAGTTGCTGCTGCAGACCGCCGGACATAGTGTGGTCGTCTTTGGCAGCGTGGCCGCGTCCATCGAGGTGCTGAAGAAGGAACGCGTCGAGTTGCTCGTCGTCGACTGGATGCTGCCCGACGGCACCGGTGCGGACTTGCTGCAATGGGCGCGCGGCAACCTGGGTTGGGAGCTGCCGATCCTGGTATTGACGGCGCGCGACGACGAAGAAACCGTCGTCATTGGGCTGCAGGCCGGCGCCGACGACTATGTGGTCAAGCCGCCCAAGCCGCTAGAACTGGCGGCGCGCGTGGCGGCGTTGGGCCGCCGTGTGCGTTCGGGCGGTGCCCTGCCCCTGCTGCGCATGGGAGCCTTCGAGATTGACATCCAACGCCAGCGGCTGTCGCTGGACGGCGAGCCGGTGGTGCTGACACAAAAGGAGTTCGATCTCTCGACCTACCTGTTCCAGAACCCCGGCAAGCTGCTGTCGCGCGACCACCTGCTGAACAAGATCTGGGGCATCTATGCCGACGTCGACACGCGCACCGTCGACACGCATGTCAGCCGCCTGCGCAAAAAGCTCGGGCTGGACGGCAGCCGGGGCTGGAGGCTGGTCCCAGTGTACGGCGTGGGCTACCGCTTCGAGCGCGTCGAAGTCCCAGCTTAGGGCGGCGCCAGCCGCCCCGGGCGGGCGGAGGCGCGGGGGAGCCGACGCAACAGCCGAATCGTGTTCACGCCCATCGCGTGGCCGTGCGACACGCTGTCTGCGGTCTGGCGCATGATGGACAGGCCGAAGCCGCCCTCTGGGAATTCGTCGAAGCTTGTTTCGGCCGCACCTTGCGGCGGCTCGAAGGGCTCGCCCAAGGTCACGATGTCGACCGTCAGTGCGTCGTCGTCGACGAGCACGATCAACTCGATCGGCGCTTGCGAGGGCCGCCCGCGCGTGTGCCGCACGGCGTTGGTGTAGGCCTCGACGCAGGCCAGCGCGAACAGGCTGGCGCCGACCTCGTCCAGGCCGGCTTTGCGCGCCCGGTCGTCGACCAGGCCGCGCACCTGACCTAGGTCGTCCAACCCGCGCGACAGCTCGCGGCGGCTGGCCCGCAGCGTGTCGCCAGACAGCAGCGCCAACGCCAGGGTCAGGTCGTCGGTAAGGCGCGCGCCGGTGGCGTCGATCTCGCGGCGCAGCGCGTGCAGCGCGGCGGCCGGCGTGTGCAGCTCGCGCAGCAAGCCGACGAGCAGCCCGACTACCCGTTCGCGACCGAGACGACTGCCGTCGGGCAGCAGCGCGTCGGCAGCCCCGTCAGAAGACAGGAACAGGGCGTCGCCGCGGACCAGCGGCAAGGTCTCTTGCTCGAACTCGACCTCGCCCAGCACGCCCAGCGGCGGGTGCTGGTTGTGCAGCTTCCGCACTTGGCCGTTGGCGCCCAGCAGCAGCGGCTCCTCGTGGCCGCAGCCGACCCAGGTCAGGCGGCCCGTCTGGGTGGCCAGTCGCTGGTAGCTGAGCGTGACAAAGGCGTCAAGCTCCTGCAGCCTGGGCGTCATCGCGCGGTGCACCGCGGCCATCACTTCGGCAGGCGCTGGCAGCGAGTCGCTCATGCCGGGCCGGGCCAGCAGCTCGGCGAAGCAGCGGCTGAACTGCATCTTCGTCGCCGCGCCCATCAGGGCCGCGCCCACGCCCTTGCCCATCACGTCGCCGACGATGATGTCCACGCCGCGCGCACCCAGCGACACCAGCTCGACGAAGTCGCCGTCGATGCCCTGCGAGGCCTGGCTCAGCGTGCTCAGCCACAGGCCGGGCAGGCGCTGGTCGGGGGTGTCGACGAGCAGCGATTGCTGGATGCGCGCTCCGATCATTACCTCGCGGCTGCGCGACATCTGGAGTTCCTGCTCGGCCTGCACGCGGGCCGTGATGTCGGTCTGGATGCTGAACACCTGCTGCAGGCGGCCCTGCGCATCGCGCATCGGCACCACGGTCGAGGCGGCCCAGAAGCGGCTGCCATCCTTGCGCTTGTGCACCAGCTCGCCTCTCCAGATGCCCCCGGCTTGCAGCCGCTTAAGCAATTCCCGGCCCAGCGCGCGCGCGCCCTCCGCCGTCCACTGCAGCGGCGACGGCGTGTCGTGGTCGCCCGCCAGCACCAGCAGTGAATGCTGACGACCGAGCAGCTCATCGGCGCTGTACCCGCTGACGGCACACAGCCGGCTGTTGACGTAGGTGATGCGGCCGGTGGCGTCCGAGATGCTCACGATGGCGTGCTCGTCCAGGGCCAGGCGCTGGCGCTCCAGGTCGACAGCCGCCTCGCGGAACTGCTGCAACAACTGGTCGCGCTCCAGCTCGGCGGCGCGACGCTGGCCGATGTCCTCGACGACGCCGATCATCGTCAGCGGCCGGCCCGATTCGTCGTTCAGCAGCGACGCGGTCAGACGCACCCACACGTAGTGGCCGTCGTGGTGGCGGTAGCGCTTTTCCTCGACATGGCTGGCGATCTCGCCACGAAACAGCCGCTGCGTGCCGGCGATCGCGGCGTCGAGGTCGTCGGGGTGGATCAGCACATTCGCGTCGAGCTCCAGGAACTCCTCGCGCTCGTAGCTCAGCATCCGGCACAGGGTCTGGTTGACGCGCAGGAAGCGGCGGTCGGCCGACTGCTGCAGCACGCCAACGGCCGCCTGCTCGAAGGTCGCATGGGCGCGTGCCTCGCTCTCGCGCAGCGCGGCCTCGGTGCGCTGTTGCTCGGAGATGTCGCGCACAGTGGCGGTGAACACCACGCCGGACTCGGTGGCGACCGGAACTACGGCCAGCTCGATCGGGAACTCCTGGCCGTTGGCGCGCAGCGCCTTGACCTTGATGCGGCGGTTCAGCACCTGGCCTTTCCCGGTGGCTTCGTAGCGTGCCATGCCGTCCTGGTACGCTTGGCGGTGGCGGTGCGGCACGATCAGCTGGTGCATCGGCCGGCCCAGTACATCGTCACGGCGGTGGCCGAAGATCGCTTCGGCGGCCGGGTTGAAGTCGGTCACCCGGCCGGCGGCGTCGACGGTGATGATGCCGTCTAGCGCGCTGTGCAGGATCGCCTGCTGGCGCGCCTGGCTCTCGCGCAAAGCCGCTTCGACAGTCTTACGCGCGTCGATATCGGTCAGCGTTCCGATCAACCGCGAGCCGCGTCCAGAGGCATCCGGCTCCCCCGAGCGCGTGCCACGCGCCAGCACCCACTGCCAGCCACCTTGCGCATTGCGCATCCGCAGCTCGAACTCGGCCTTCGGTACTTTGCCCTGAAGGTGGTGACGCGCCGCCTCCAGCGCCGGCTCGATGTCATCGGGGTGCACCTGCGCGCGCCAGTCCGCCAGGGTCCACTCGACGGGCTGCGCCGGCTGACCGAGCAGGGCCATCAGCGGTGCCAAGAGGCTGGCGCGGCCGCTGGCTAGGTCCAGGTCCCAGACGCCGTGGCCCGCGCCTTCCAGCGCTAGCTTCCAGCGCTCCTCGGCGCGGGCGACGTCCGCGTGCAGCGTCGCCAGCTCCAGGCGGGAGCGGACTTCACGGCGAAGGCCCAGTTCGGCCACCGCGCCCAGCCCGACGAGCAGCCCGACGACGGCCAGCGCGATGCCCCATGCCGCCGCTGCCCGGCCGCGCCAATCGGCCTGGACTTCCGCCAGCGGCTGCTCGGCGATCACCACCAGCGGCCACAGCCGCGAGGTTCGGAAGGCGCCGACGACGGGCTTCCCTTCGCTGCCGGCGTCGATGTAGGACCCGCTCTCCTGCTCCGGCAAGAAGCGGGTGAATGGCGCCAGCCCCCTCAAGTCGCCGCCTGGCACGGCCCCCGCCTCGCCGGTGCTGTCGATCAGCGTCCCGTCCAGACCCAGGGTGAGCGCGCGCACCGGCTGGCCGCTGGTGTTCAGCGCATGCTGGGTCGAGAGGACGTCGACGTTGATCAGCGCCACCAGCCAGTGCGTCGCGCCGCCGGCTTCGACCCCGCGCAGCATCGGCAGCGCCGCGGCGACGCGCCGCGGCGGCGCCGGGTCGGCCAGTTCGCCAAGCTCGCGCACCTGCTGCAGCGGCCCCAGCCATTCGCGCAGCGGGCTGCCCGCGGGCCGGCCGAGGCGGTCGAGGTCGACGCGCCGGCCGATGTCGGCGGGGGTGGTGCTGGCCTGCACCACCCCCGCACCGTCAGTCAGCGCCAGGCTGCGCAGGTACGGCTGGCCAGGCAACTGCTGCGCTAGCAGCAGCCCGACCTCGATGGTATTTGGTGTCGCGCCGACCAGCGGGTTGGTGGCCAGCGCGCGTAGCGCGTTTGCGGTCGCGCCGACGACGCGCGAGACATGCCCCTCGAGTACCCGCGCATAGAGCTCCGACTGCACCAGCGCCACCCGCTCGCTCTGGCCGCGCTGCTGCTGTCCGTACCAAGTGGCGATCGTCAGCACCAGCGCGGCCAGCAGTACCAGGCTGATGCGCAGTTGCCACCGGCGTGCCCGCAGCAGGACCAGCGGGCCGGATCCGGCGGTAGCGGGCGGGCCGGTCATCGATCCAGCAAACGGGTCACTTCAGCAACAGGATATCGGATAGACCGTGGCGCTTTGCTGCGGCCTCCAGCCGGCCGTCGCGCTTGATCGCCGCCACGAAACGGTCGATCTCGCGCAACCACTCTTCATCGCCGGGCTTCACCGCATACGCGTAGCGCACCATGTGAAAGGGCCGCGGCGGCGCCACCAGGCGCGCCCAGTCGGCGTTGTCGAGCAGGCGGCGGCTGTACGGGTAATCGGTCATGAATACGTCGACGCGGCCCGACTCGAGTTCCTGTTCGCGCACCATCGGCGGGCGCACGATCACCACCTGCGCCTGCTTTAGCGCTGCAAGCATGACTGGCTCCATGAAGGTGCCGGCCTGCACCGCCACCTTCACGCCCGGCTTGTCGATGTCCTCCCAATGGCGCACCAAGCGGCTGCTGCGCGTGGTCACGCCGTAGACGTCGCTCTGCAGGTAGGGCTGCGAGAACTTCAGCGCCTGCTGGCGCTGCCGCGTGATGCCCACAGCGTGCATGGCCACATCGCAGCGATCGGCCGTGACGTCGTCGACCAGCCTGGCGAAGGACGATTCGACGTACTGCAGCTTCACGCCCAGCATCTTCGCGAACTCGGCCGAGAGGTCGATGTCGATGCCTGTCAACTGTTCGTTGCGCGGGTTGCGCCAGGTGATGCCGTAGTAATCGGGCCAGATGCACACGCGCACGGTGCCGCTGGACTTGACGCGGTCGAGAACCGGGCTGGCATGGGCCGGCGCGGCACAGAGCAGGGTCATCAGCGCGGCCAGCGTGGCGGCGGCGATGCAGTGCAAGGTCTTCATGGTCGGCTTCTGCCGGCGGTGCCGGCGCTCAACGCACGGCACCCGCTGCCGGGCCGAACGAGGCCACGGCATCGGCCCGCGACTCGTGCAGCGTGAAGACGCGGTGCATGCGCATCAGCTCGAACAGCGCGCGCACGGTGCGCGTCAGCTCGCAGAGCCGGAGGTCGCCCTTGCGACCGTTGGCCTGGCGCAGGCAGGAAATGAGCGCGCCCAGACCGGAGCTGTCGACGAACTTCACGCCCGCCATGTCGAGCACGACCTGGGCGCGGTCCTGCATCAGCGACTGTATCGCCTCGCGGAACTCGCGCACGTTGCTGGCGTCGAGGTTGTCCTCGCGCAGTTCGACGACGAGCACGTCGGCGCCTTCGATTCTTCCGGTGAGTTCCATGGTGTCCTGTTTGTAGCGGGCTGAGTTCGGAACAGCAATTGGAATCGACGCGGCCGCGACAAGTGTCACCGGACTGTGGCGGTAGGCGCCGCCAGCAGGCGCTGCAACCGGGCCAGCGCGGTGACGAGTTCCTCGCCCGCGGCCTGTTCGGCGCGGCGCGCCGCCTCGCCCAGCTGCGCACAGCCGTAGCCGCCAGCGGCGCCGGCCAGCTGGTGCAGTGCACCACGGCGCTCGGTATCGTCGGCCGCGTCAGCGATCTCCGCCCAGCGCCGCGGCAGCCCGGCCAGGAACTGCGCGCGCAGCGCCGCGAAGGCCGCAGCCGCCGCGGGCAGCAGGCTGGCCATCGGCGCGTCGTCAGGCGCTGGGGCCACGGCCGTGCTCCCAGTACGGGCGGATGTCCTGCGCCAGCGTCATCGGATCGAAGGGCTTGACGATGACTCCGGTGGCGCCGTGCTGCAGCAGGTCCTCGAGCTCGTCGGGCAAGGCCTTGGCGGTCATGAAGACCACCGGCACGCCCTGCATCGAAGGCAGTTGGCGCAGGGCGGCCAGGGTCTGCGGGCCGCTCAGGTCCGGCATCATCACGTCGAGCAGCACCAGGTCGGGCCGGAAGGCCTCGACCTGCGCCAGCGCGCTGCGGCCGCTGGCGCAGGCCAGCACCTCGTAGCCGCCCACCGTGGCCAGGCTGAATTCGATGATCAGGCGGATGTCGTCGTCGTCCTCGACGCACATCGCTCGGCGCAGTTCGCTCATCGCGGGCGCTTCATCTCAGACGCGTCGGTCGCGGCCAGCGCCTGCTGCACGGCCGCGCGCAAGGCCTCGGCGCCGCTGCGCGCCGGGCTCAGCCAGAGTAGGCCGACGCGGTCGCAGAAGGCCTGGTCGACCGAGTCGCCGTACAGCAGCACCGGCCGCCCCGCCGCCAGGCGCCGCAGCGCGCTGCAGAAGGCGTCGGCCGAGCCCTGCGCCTGCGGGTTGCCCAGGCACAGCGCCGGCGCGTCTTGCGCCGGCCCGGCCTGCGCCTGCGCCAGGCTGGCCACGCCTTCGACCACACAGTGCGGCGCCAGCGGGGCGAGCCAGCGTGCCACGCGCTCGCGGGCCTCGAAGTCGGCGTCGATGTGCAGCACGGTGCGCACCGCGCGCGTTGTGTGCAATGGGTCGGCCGGCAGTGCCGCGCCATCGGGCAGCGCAAAGCTCACACTGAAGGCCGCGCCTGGGCCCGTCACCTCGTCGGCGGTGATGCGCCCGCCCATGCGTTCGACCAGCAAGCGCGTGATGTGCAGGCCCAGCCCGGTGCCGCCTTGCATGCGCCGGTCGCCGCCGTCGGCCTGCGAAAACTTCTCGAACATGCGCGCGCGGAACGCCGGGTCGACGCCGGGGCCGCGGTCACGCACGGTGACGCGCGCCGCGCCGGGCGGCGCGTCCAGCACCACCTGCACGGCCTCGCCGGCCGGCGAGTGCTTGATGGCGTTGGACAGCAGGTTGGCCATCACCTGCAGGAAGCGGTCCGTGTCCAGACTGACCTGCAACGCGTGCCAGTCAGCCAGACCCTCGGCCACCAGGCGCACGCCGGCGCGTTCGGCATAGCCCTGGTTGGCGGCCAGCGCCTCGCCCAGCAGCGGCGCGAGCGGCTGCGTGCGCGCGTGCAGCACCAGGCGGTCGCCCTCGATCTTGGTCAGTTCGAGCACGTCGTCGATCAGCCGGCCCAGCCGCTCGCCGTTGCGCCGCGCCACTTCGGCCAGCGGGCGGGCCGCCGCCGGCAGCGCGCCGGCCGCGCCGCCGGCCAGCAGTCCCAGCGCGCCGAGCACCGAGGTCAGCGGCGTGCGCAGTTCGTGGCTGACAGTGGCCAGGAACTCGTCCTTCATGCGCTCGACCTGCTGCTGCTCGGTCAGATCGCGCAGCAGCAGCGTGTAGTGGGTCTGGCCGTCGTCGTGCCACTGGCTCAGGCCCAGTTCGGCCGGGAAGGCGCCGCTGGCACGCTGCGCCGTCAGCCGGCGCCGGCCCAGCAACTCGGCCAGCGGCAGGCCGAAAGCCGCGTCGCAAGACACGCCGGGCGCCAGCGCCCGGCCCTGGGCGTCGGTCAGCGCCAGTGCGGCCTGGTTCAGCTCGCTGACGCAGCCGGCGGCATCGAGCGTGACCACCGGGTCGAGGATGTTGCCGAGGATGTCGCGCTGGCGCTGCGCCAGCGTGGCCAGGCGCGACTGCAGCGCCAGCACGCCGGCGTAGTGGCGCAGCTTGGCCTGCAGTAGGCCGGGGCTGACGGGGCGCTGCAGGTAGTCGTCGGCGCCGTTCTCCAGCGCGTGGATGAAATGCGGTTCGCCTTCCAGCGACGAGGTGACGATGACGGGCAGCCAGCGGTCGGCCGTCTGCTCGCGCATGCGCCGCGTGACAGCGAAGCCGTCCATGTCGGGCATCAGCAGGTCCAGCAGCACCAGGTCGGGCCGGTGGCGCTGCAGCAGGGCCAGCGCGGCGGCGCCCGAATCGGCGCCGATGGCGGCCTGGCCGAGCTCGGTGACCAGCGCGCACAGCGCGCGGCGCGATTCGAGAACGTCGTCGACGACGAGGACTTGCAGCGACATAGAGCGGGTAGGGAAGGGCGTCCAACAGAAAGGTACCAGCCCACGGCACACCACGCTGGCCCAATTTCACAAATCCGCCACAACTCCGGCTGTTTGGGGGCCTCTAATCCGGTCTAGATCAACTTTTGGCCATTCCGCCAGAACGCCATGACCGACCCTAAGATTGCCTTTTCACGGCCACTCGTGAACCGACTGCGCGCCCGCCGCGCGCATCTGGTCTGGTGGTGGCACATTCGCCAGGGTCCGGCGGCAAAGCGCGCGCTCGACCTGCTGTTGGTGCTGCCGGCGATGCTGCTGCTCGCGCCGGTGTTCGCGGCCATCGCGCTGGCCATCCGGCTGCACGACGGCGGCCCGGCGCTGTTTTGGCAGCGCCGAGTGGGCCGCCACGGCGGCGAGTTCGACTTCCCGAAATTCCGCTCGATGCGCGTCGACGCCGAGGCCGCGCGCGAGCGCTTGCTCGCTGCCAACCAGCATGGAGAGCAGGCCGTGACCTTCAAGATGAAGCGCGACCCGCGCATCACGCCGGTAGGCCGCTTCATCCGCCGCGCCAGTCTGGACGAGTTGCCGCAACTATGGTGCGTGTTGCGCGGCGAGATGTGCCTGGTCGGCCCCCGTCCGCCGTTACCCGCCGAGGTCGCGCGCTACACGCTGGACGAGCGCGAGCGGCTGGCTGTAACGCCGGGCCTGACCTGTACCTGGCAAGTCAGCGGGCGCTCCGAGCTGCCGTTCCCGCAGCAGGTGCAGATGGACCTGGACTACATCCGCCGGCCAGGACTGTGGGCTGACGTGAAGCTTTTGCTCAAGACGCTGCCCGCAGTGCTGCGTGGTCGCGGCGCATACTGATCGCGCCTGCGGCCGTCTCAAACCCGAACGACGAACCAAGCAGCAAGCGATGAGCGGCTGGCTTTCCGAAGAGATGAACCCGGTCGACGCCAGCGAATCGTTGCTGCCATCGGCGTCGTCGCCGCATACCGAGCGACTGCTGCGCGCGCTGGACCTGCTGCTAGCCACGCTTTGGCTGCTGCCGTTGGCCCCGCTGCTGCTGGCCTGGCGAGGTCGCTGGTGCCGTACGCCGGTGCAGGGTCGAGGCGGGCGGGTATTCGATCGACTGAGCCTGGACCTGCCGGCCACGCGCACCGGCCGCGCACTGCGCCCGCTCGGCATAGTGCACGCCCCGTTGCTGATCAACATCCTGCGCGGCGAGTTGGCCTGGGTCGGGCCGCGCGCACGCGACGTGGAAGAAGACTGCCCGGCGATCAGCCAACTGCTGCGCCCGGGCCTTTTCAACCCCTGGTTCATCCGCCGTCGCACCGCAGTGGACTTCGGCAGCGAACTCGCCGCCGACATGCAGTACCTGCGCCAGCGCAGCCTGCGCCACGACACGGGCCTGTTGTTGCGCGGCCTGGCGGTTGCGCTGCTGCCTTGGCCGGGCGCGCCCGCAGGGCCGGGGCGCGTGCAGGTGGGCGACATGGCCTTCGATAACGTCGACATGAACGAGGCGCTGGCGCGGCTGCGCGAGATGCTCGACGCGGGCACGCCGCAGCAGGTCAGCTTCGTCAACCCGGCCTGCGTGAACATTGCCGCGCGCCACCGCGGCTACCGCCGCGTGCTGGCCCGCGCGGCGCTGGTGCTGCCCGACGGCATCGGCATCAAGATCGGCACCGCCCTGCTGGGCACGCCGCTGAAGCAGAACGTCAACGGCACCGACCTCTTCCCCCGCCTGTGCGAACTGCTGCAGGCGCGCGGCGCCAGCGTGTACCTGCTGGGCGGCGCTCCGGGCGTGGCCGAGCGCGTGGCCGCCGAGATCGGCCAGCGCTGGCCGGGCGTGCGCATCGCCGGGTGGCGCGACGGTTTCTACAGCGTGGCCGAAGAAGGCGAGGTGGCCGCCGCGGTGCGCGAGAGCCGCGCCGACCTGCTGCTGGTGGCGCGCGGTGTGCCAGCGCAAGACCTGTTCATCGACCGCTACCTGCCGCAGCTCGGCGTAAGCGTGGCGATGGGCGTCGGCGGGCTGTTTGACTTCGTTTCGGGCCGCGTCCGCCGTGCGCCGATGTGGATGCGCGAGACGGGTCTGGAGTGGATCTTCAGGCTGCTGCAGGAGCCCGGTCGCATGTGGCGACGCTACCTCGTCGGCAACCTCAGCTTCCTCGCCCGCGTGGCGCTGCAGCGCGCCGGACTACGGCGGCCGGCAGCCGATGCGCAGCCGTTGCCGCGCCCTGCGGCAGCGGCTGTGGGCGCCGGCGTGCGCGCTGTCGTCTTTGCCACGCCGTGCGTCACATCCGACCTGCCGCTGCCCGGCGACTATCCCACCGCGCTGCTGCCGCTGGGCTGCCAGACGCTTGTCGAGCGGCTGATGGCCCATCTGGCACAGGCCGCCATCCTGGATGTCGACCTTGTCGCCTGCGACCGGCCCGACGCGCTGCGCGCCCTTCTTGGCGACGGCAGCCGCTGGGGCCTGCGGCTGCACTGGCATCTGATGAAGGACCCAACCCACTCTTACGCCGTGCTCGACCGCATCGCGCTGCGCGGCGCGCGGCGGCTGGTCATCGGCCATGCCGACCGATGCCCCCCGGTGGCCACGCTGCTGCGGCTGGCGCAGGGCGAGCAGTGGCTTGTGCAGGCGCGCGAGGGCCGGGCGCCCGCCTGGAGCGGCTGGGCCAGTGTTGTCCCGCAGCGCCTGCCGGCCTCGCACGCCGGGCTGGATGCAATGGCGCTGGACGCGCTGGCGCGCGCAGGCGGCTGGCCACTGCGGATTCACGGTAGCGACGATGGCAGCGCCCTCGATTCGGCCGATGCCGTGTTGCAGGCGCAGTGGGACGCCGACGAGGTGCCGGCCTCGTGGATCCGTCGGCCTTGGGGCGCGATGAGTCCGCTGGCCCATGTGGATCAGCGTGCCATGCTCGTCGGGCCGTTGCGTATTGGGCCGCGCTGCGTCGTCGAACGCGGCGCGCATTTGGGGCCACGGGTCGTCCTCAGTAGCGATGTGGTGGTGTCGGCCGGCACGCGCCTGGAGCACTGCCTGGTGTTGCCGGGTAGCTACATCGGTTCGGGCCTGACGCTATCGCACGCCGTCGTCAGCGGCCCGCGCGTGCGCCACCTGCGATGGGGCGTGGAGTCGCGGCTGGCCGAGGACGATGCGCTGATGCTCAACCTCGGCCCGCGCCAGGCGCAGCGCGGCTCGGCCGCCGGCCGGGCTTTGGCCGCCCTGGCCCTGCTGGCGGTGGGACCGGTGTTGCTGGTGCATCGCGCTGGGCGTATGCTTCGCGGCCGCGCGCCTGACTGGGACCTGCGACCGGCGGTGATCGGCCCCCTCGACGGGCTGTCCGTCCTTGAGGAAGTGCTGCTACGCTGCGCTGCGCCGGGAGCGGCGCGCACGGCGCGCGCCTGGGCGCGCGCCGCCGGGCTTCTGGACGTGCTGCAAGGCCGACGCGCCTGGATCGGCGTACGCCCGCGTTCGGCCGGTGAGTGGTACTCGCTTCGGCCCGAGTGGCAGCGCCTGCTAGCCGGGCAGCCGTTGGGACTGCTGCATGCACCGGCCTGGTCCGACGACGCGGCCCTGCAAGTCGAGGCCTGTGCCGCCGCCGACGTGTTCGCCTCGGTCCTGCCGCCGACGCGCCGCGCCACGCTGGCGCTGGGCGCGGCCTGGCGCGGCTGATAAAAAGGCGTTCCCTCAAGAGGACCCTGATCGCGCTTGACGGGCGATGCAAGGCCTGTTCCGACCTGTCTGAGTTGGCCCGCATGCCACAGTGCCGTCACACTTCCAACCGGCCGGCGACGTCCAATGCCGGTCATGCACGCAACCGATCCGTCGACCAACGCTTGGGCCGCCGCGTTGTCGGTCTGGGAGGCCGCCGTGCGCCACTCAGGCTGGCATCCGGTACTGGCCGCGGCGGCCCATGTGGCGATCGCGCTGCTTTGCCTGGCGGCCGGACGCTCGGCGCGATGCGCTGACGATGCCAGCCCGATCTGGTCGATCGCCGCGGCGGTCCTGCTGCTGCTGGCAATGAACACGCTATTTGCCTTCGACCTGCTGTTGATCGCGCTCGTACGCGATGTTGCGCGCACATCGGGTTGGTATGAGGGGCGCCGCGAGCTGCAGGCGATGGCGCTGGGCGTCGCCGCTGCGGCGGGCGTGGCCGCCTGGGTCTACTGGCGCCAGCGGCTGAGGCTGGTGGCGCCGGTCAGCCGCAGCGTACCGGCCGGCCTGGCGCTGCTGGCAGGCCTGGCGGCGCTGCGCTTCGTGTCGCTGCACGCCACCGACGAACTGATCAGCAACCGGCTGGCCGGCCTGACGGTAGGCCGCCTGATCGAGGTTCTGGGCCTGGGCCTGATGGCCACCGGCATCTGGCGTGAGCTGCACACCGCCCGGGTTTGAATAGGCTATTCAGAGAGCACGTCACCATGTTCGATAACATCCGTCGTGACCTAGCTGCCCACCGTGGCGACTGGGGCGCACAGGGTTTCTGGGCCCTGCTGGTCTACCGCTTCGGGCGCTGGCGCTACAGCGTGCGGCCGGCGCTGCTGCGCAAGCCGCTGTCGGTGGTCTACAAGCTGCTCTACAAGGCCGTGCAGGTTGTCACCGGCATCGAACTGCCGTGCGAGGTGCCGGTCGGCCGCGGCTTCGTGATCGAGCATGCGGGTGGCATCGTCATCAGCGGCTTTGCAAGCTTTGGCGACCACTGCCGCATCCGCAATGGCGTGGTGGTGGGGCTGTCTCACACCGACGAGCCTTGCGCGCCGGCGTTCGGCGACCATGTGGACATTGGCGCGGGCGCCAAGATCCTCGGGCCCATCCGGATCGGCAACCATGTGCGCATCGGTGCCAACGCGGTGGTGCTGCAGGACGTGCCCGACCACTGCACCGCGGTTGGCGTGCCGGCGATCATCAAGCCCCGCGGCCCTGGCGTGCCCCAGCAGCCGGCCGCGCGCCGCGCGCGCCAGGCGGTGTAATGACTGCGCTGTTGGTGTGTCTGCTGGTGTTGCCAGCCCTGCTGCCGGCAGTAGCGCTGCTGAGCTTGACGCTGGCCGCACGGGGCTGTCGGGAAGACCGCTCGGTGGCGCCGGACGTCGGCCCTGGAGTGGGCGCGCCGCGGGCGGCGCCGCGCGTGGCGGTGCTGGTGCCCGCCCACGACGAGTCGTTGCACATGCTGCCGACCTTGCGCAGCGTGCAGGCCCAATTGGGGCAGCACGACCGGCTGCTGGTGGTGGCCGACAATTGCAGCGACGACACGGCAGCGCTGGCCCGCGCGGCTGGCGCCGAGGTGGTGGAGCGATGCGACCCGCAGCGTCGGGGCAAGGGCTACGCGCTGGCCTTTGGCGTGCAGACGCTGCGCGCCGATCCGCCCGAGGTGCTGCTGGTGGTGGATGCCGACTGCACTCTCTCCGACGGCGCTGTCGCCACCATCGCCCGGGCCTGCCACGCCTCGGCGCGCCCGGTGCAGATGCTCAACCTGATGTCGGCCCCCCCCGGTGCCGGCCTGAAGCTGCGCGTGCTGGAGTTCGCGATGGTGATGAAGAACCAGGTGCGTCCGCTGGGCACCCAGCGCCTAGGTGGCGTGTGCCACCTGATGGGCACCGGCATGGCTCTGCCCTGGCCGCTGATGGCCCAGGCCCACCTGGCCACGGGCCATGTCGCCGAGGATATGCAACTCGGCGTCGCGCTCACCAAGGCCGGCCACGGGCCCACTTTTTTGCCGCAGGCGCGCATCAGCAGCAGCTTCGTTGACGACGTCGCCGTTGCCCGCCGGCAGAAGGCGCGCTGGGAACACGGTCACCTCGAGACGCTGCGTCAGGAACTGCCGTGCCTGGCGGGCGATGCGATCCGCTTGCGCAGCCGTGCGCTGAGCACACTGGCGCTGGACCTGTGCATCCCGCCGCTGGCGCTGTATTGCAGCGTGCTCGTCGGGCTGCTGGCTCTGACAGGCGTGGCCGCCGCAGCCTGGCCGGCAGCCCGACCTGCGGCAGCGCTGGTGATGGCCGGCGCCATAGTCTTTGTGCTGGCAATCGCCATCGGCTGGTGGCAATTCGGGCGCCATCTGCTGCGAGCACGTGAGCTGCTGCACCTGCCGTTGTACATGCTGTGGAAGCTGCCCGTCTACCTGGGCTATGCGATGGGTGCACGCTCGAGCTGGGTGCGCACGCAGCGCGCCGCGCCTGCAACCAAGTCCGGCGCCAGTCGCTCATGAGCACCCCGTACCTCGACCAGGCTTCGCTGCCTGGGGTGGGTATCAAGCCCGGACTGAGCCTGAAGCGGCATCCACGCGCTGCATGGTTGGTGGCGCTGTTGGTGCTGGTCGCCGGCCTGCCGTTCGCGTGGATACGAGGCGAAAGTTTTTTCAACAGCGAGGCCGTTTTCCAGGTCGCGCCGTCCTACATGAAGAACCTGGAGGCCGACAAGGAACTGGAGCTGCAGTCGAACTCGCAGTACCGCGAATTCGTCAACCACCTGTCGACTACCGTCACGCGACACGACGTGTTGGAGCGCGCGCTGTCCGCGCTGAGGGCCAAGGGCATCGACCTGCGCCCCGACGGCCTGAGCGAGCGCAAGTACCTGCAACAACTGCAACGCACGATCTATGTGCGCGCGCTGCCCGACACCTACATGGTCCGTATCGGCAGCGACGCCGTGCGGCCGGAGCACCTGCACGAATTGATCAACGCCGTGGCCGAGTCCTTTGTCGAGATCACCCGCACCGAGCAGATCTTCGGCTTGCCCGAGCGCCTGGTGGCCCTTCGCGAGACGACCGAGCACATGAACACCGAAATCGCCGGGCTCAGCGCGCAGCGCGTGGCACTCGCCGAGCGCCTCGGACTGACAAGCTTCTCCGACAGCACCACCAATCCCTACGACTCGACGCTGGCCCAGGCCCGCGAGCGCATGGCCGCGGCGCAGGTGGACCGGATTCGCGCCGAGGCCACGCTGGCGGCCTTCCTGAAGCACAAGGAAGTGCCGGCCAGTCAGGGCCGCTCCCTGCTGGAAATGCGGCTGCAGGACAACGGCCTTCAGGCGCTGCGCAACGAGGTGGTGCGTCGCGGTGAGGAGTTGTCGCGCAACATGGCGGGCCTGGAAGAGCTGCACCCGACCCGCCAGTCGGCCAGCGCCGAGATCGGCGAGATCCAGCAGCGCTTGGGCGCGCAAGAGTCGGCGTTCGACCACGGCACGACCGACAACATGCACGATCGCCTGGCGGCTGGCGTGGCCGAGCGCGCCCAGGTCGACGAGCAGGCGCGGGGGGCCTACGCCTTGCTGAAGACGCAGGCGATGGACTTTGCCCGCCACTTTCAGCAGGCGATGCGTCTGACGCAGGAGATCAAGAAGCGCGACGCCGACCTGACGCACATGCGCGAACGGTTGAACTACCTGGGTATGGACTCGCAGGCGCTGGGCTTTGTGCGCTTGGTCTCGGCGGCCCTGCCCGCCGAGACGCCG
>CAISIP010000390.1 GCA_903885415.1 uncultured beta proteobacterium | reverse complement strand
TGGTGACGGGCGCCGGAACCAGCGCGGTCGTATACCCGCTGGCTCTGGGTGGCGTGTCGATCATCGCATCGATCATCGGTTGCTTCTTCGTCACCGCCTCCCCCGGCATGAAGAACGTGATGCCCGCCCTGTACAAGGGCCTGGCGGTTGCAGGCGTTCTGTCGCTGATCGCTTTCTATTTCGTCACCACTGCGCTGATTCCGGACAACGCCATCACGGCCAGCGGAAGCCAGATGAAGCTATTCGGGTCCTGCGCCGTCGGCCTGGTGCTGACCGCGGCGCTGGTCTGGGTGACCGAGTACTACACCGGTACCCAATACCCGCCGGTGCAGCATATTGCGCAGGCTTCAACAACCGGGCACGGCACCAACATCATCGCGGGCCTTGGCGTTTCAATGCGATCGACCGCATGGCCGGTGCTGTTTGTCTGCGCTGCGATCTGGACTGCTTTCCAACTCGCGGGTCTGTACGGCATCGCCATTGCGGCAACCTCGATGCTGAGCATGGCCGGCATCGTGGTGGCGCTGGACGCCTACGGCCCGATCACCGACAACGCCGGCGGTATCGCCGAAATGGCTGAAATGCCCGCCAGCGTTCGCGAGATCACCGATCCGCTGGACGCCGTCGGCAACACCACCAAGGCGGTGACCAAAGGCTACGCGATCGGTTCGGCGGGCCTCGCCGCGCTGGTGCTGTTCGCCGATTACACGCACAAGCTCGAAGCCTACGGTGCGGCAATCAGCTTTGACCTGAGCGACCCGATGGTCATCATCGGCCTGTTCATCGGTGGCCTGATACCCTACCTGTTCGGCGCGATGGCGATGGAAGCCGTCGGGCGCGCAGCGGGTTCGGTGGTGGTCGAAGTACGCCGCCAGTTCCGCGAGATCAAGGGCATCATGGAAGGAACCGCCAAGCCGGAGTATGGCCGTGCGGTCGACATGCTGACCACTGCGGCGATCAAGGAGATGATGATCCCTTCGCTGTTGCCGGTGGTCGCCCCGATCGTCGTCGGCCTGCTGCTGGGCCCGGCTGCGCTTGGCGGGTTGCTGATGGGAACCATCGTCACCGGCCTGTTTGTTGCCATCTCGATGTGCACCGGCGGCGGCGCCTGGGACAACGCGAAAAAATATGTGGAAGATGGACACCATGGTGGCAAGGGATCCGAAACCCACAAGGCGGCAGTCACCGGCGACACCGTCGGCGACCCGTACAAGGACACCGCAGGCCCGGCGATCAATCCGCTCATCAAGATCATCAACATTGTTGCGCTGCTGATCGTTCCGGTGATGATGCAGATTCACGCGCCCAAGGCCGGCGCTGCGGCCAAGGCGCCGGTCGCTGTCAGCGCCCCGGCAGCCGCACCGGCTGCGGTCGTGGCAACGCCCGCCCCGGCCAGCGCGGCGGCGGCGCCCGCCAGCGCAGCGTCCAACTAAGCCGGGCAGCCGGCAGACCGGCGCGCAGGCGGCCTTCCAGTTGCCATCCATGGCCCGCCAACGCGGGCCATATTTTTTGGCAATCCGGGTAGCATGCGTGTCAGCGCGGGGGCGTCGGTCCCGACAGTTCGCCATGCGGGCGCGTTTGAATGAAAATAGGTCTATGCAGCTCAACCACATCGCGAACCAATCGCTGCCGTCGGCCAGCGGACGGCTGATCGACGTGATCGACCCCTCCGACGGGCAGGTCTTCGATTC
>CAISIP010000389.1 GCA_903885415.1 uncultured beta proteobacterium | reverse complement strand
TCTCTGCGATCAGCGGGGCCACGGTCAACTGGCGAATCTTTCGGCAGTCTTGCGCCGCGCGGCTCAGCGGAATGGGGTTGGTGACGACCACTTCGTCAAGCGCGCTGCCCTGTGTAATGCGCTCGATCGCCGGGCCGGAAAAAATCGGGTGCGTGCAGTAGGCGTAGACTTTTCTTGCGCCGCGCGCCTTGAGGACCTCGGCTGCCTTGACCAGCGTTCCTGCCGTGTCGATCATGTCGTCCATGACGACGCAGTTGCGCCCCTCAATCTCGCCGATCACATGCATCACTTCGCTCACATTGGCTTTGGGCCGGCGCTTGTCGATGATCGCCAGGTCGCAGTCGAGTTGCTTGGCCAGCGCGCGCGCGCGCACCACGCCACCCACGTCGGGGGAGACAACGATCAGGTCTTCATAGTTCTTCTGGCGCAGGTCGCCGAGCAGCACCGGCGAGGCGTAGATGTTGTCTACCGGTATATCAAAGAAGCCTTGGATTTGGTCTGCGTGCAGGTCCATCGTCAGCACCCGCGCGACGCCCACCGTCTGCAGCATATTGGCTACCACCTTGGCGGTGATCGGGACCCGCGTCGAGCGCGGTCTGCGGTCCTGCCGGGCGTAGCCGAAGTAAGGAATCACGGCGCTGATGCGCTCAGCCGACGCGCGCTTGAGCGCATCGACCATGATCAGCAGTTCCATCAGGTTTTCGTTGGTCGGCGCGCAGGTGCTCTGCACGACGAACACATCGCGAGCCCGAACGTTCTGGTTGATTTCGACGGTCACTTCTCCGTCGGAGAAGCGCCCCACGGTGGCCGAGCCAACGCTGATGCCAAGATGCTGTGCGATTTCCGCTGCCATGCGCGGGTTCGCATTGCCGGTAAAAACCATGAAGTCAGGTGTTTGAGCGGCCTGCAGCGACATCCGGGCGATCCATTAAGATTTGTGCCGGCCGTTTTGGCAGCCGGCACGGAGAACACGTTTGGCAGGGGAGGAAGGATTCGAACCTTCGCATGCTGGAATCAAAATCCAGTGCCTTAACCAGCTTGGCGACTCCCCTACACGGGTCGGCGGCTATTTACCACCGACCTCAAAAAAACTACCGAGACAAGCCGCTGTCGCAAGCCCAACCAACCAGAGGGTGCGCGCCCAGACCACTGCACAGTCGGACCTCAAACCCGGCGGGAACATCGCGCAGCGCCATGTCCACCCTGCCATCGCCTATCTTGTCTCTCACTTCGTCGACCCGGGCAAACACCGCGCTTCCCGAACCGGTCATCCTGCCTGCCAACCCGTACCTTCCGAGCCACCAAAGCCCCTGGTCTATGCCCGGGCATAGACCCCGGGCCACGTCCTGCAGGTCGTTCCTGCCAAAACCAAATGGATCTGCAGCAAAGCCTGAAATTGTAGCAGTTTCACTATCTCTTTTTAGCTCAGGGCTGCAGAAGATGCGGCTGGTTTGCAAGCCTTCAGGCGGTCTGGCAACCAGATAACGCGCCAGCGGCAATTCGACCGGCGTCAGTTGCTCGCCGACCCCCTCGACCCATGCGTTGTTCCCGGCCAAGAAGAACGGAACGTCGGCGCCGAGTGCCAGGCCCATGCGCGACAGCACGGCAAGCGGCAGGCCAAGCCGCCAAAGCCGGTTCAACGCCAACAGGCAGGAAGCGGCGTCGGAAGAGCCTCCGCCCATGCCCGCCTGCGTCGGAATGCGCTTGTTAACGCCTATGTGCGCGCCCAACAGCGTCCCGGTCGCGCCTTGCAGGGCCCGCGCTGCGCGAACGATCAGGTCCTCGTCGGGCAGTGGCGTCCCAAGGTCCTCTCGGCTGACGACGCCATCGGCGCGGCACTCGAAGTGCAGCAGATCGCACCAGTCAATCAATGCAAAGGCCGACTGAAGTAGGTGATAGCCGTCGTTCCGCCTGCCGGTGATATGCAGGAACAGGTTCAGCTTGGCCGGCGCCGGCACATCGTAGATGGCTTTCATTCCAGCACCAGCCTCATTTCTACCGCCGGCAGGGGGGCGTTGCGCCGAGCTATCAGCCGTCCGTTACCCAGTTCGCGCAGGTCGGCTTGCCAACCTTCGGCAGTCGCATCTTCCCCTGCGAGCCATCGGAAAACATGGGCTATCGGAATATCGGTGCCGGTAGCGTCTTTGATCATTGCGTCGAGCGAGGCATAGGTGCGCTGCTTGCCGTCCCAGCGCAATTTCGCCTCGCTGGGGCTCCAAGCAAGCTGTGCCATCGTCGAGCCCAGCGGGGAAAAGAGCGAAAGCGTGCCGTTGCGCGCATCGCCGCTGAGCTCAAAGCCGGCGGTGAAGGCCTGCACCTGCTCGGATTCGACCCGTAAAGCCAGTCGACCGGCCCAATGCGCCGCCGTCTGCCCTGGCTCAATGGCGACGCGGCGCGGCTGCGCGCATGACAGCAATAGCAACAGCGCGAGAAGCAGCCCGAGCCGCAAGATGAAAGCTGGGAAGGGGTGCCGCATCGGCTGCAGCGCGGTCGGCGTCAAAGCTTGACGCGAAGCCGCTTGAGCGTTTCCAGCAGCGTCTCGTTGTCGGCGCTGAGGCCCTGGCCTTCCTTCCAGACCGCGAGCGCCTGCTTGCGGTCGCCCATGGTCCACAGTACTTCTCCGAGGTGGGCTGCAATTTCAGCATCCGGCCGGGCCTTGAACGCCTGTTGTAGCAGGCGCAGGGCCTCGGGCAGGTTGCCGCTGCGAAATTCGACCCACCCCAGGCTGTCCGAAATAAATGGGTCGCCGGGGGAAAACTCGAGTGCTTTTTGCACC
>CAISIP010000388.1 GCA_903885415.1 uncultured beta proteobacterium | reverse complement strand
GTGACGACGGCGCCTATGGCGCGCTGGGCGCGAACCTGAGCGCGCTGGTGTCGGATGCGGCGGTCATGCACCTGGAGTGGTCTGGCAGCAGCGAGCCCGACCTGCTGGCCCGCGCGCAAGCCGGGCCAACGGCCAAGGCGCTGGGTGCCTCGGCCTTGCGCAACCGCCTGGTGCTTGGCGGCACTTACACCACGCTGTCCAAATGGTCGCTGACGGCCGAATACCAGTACAACGGCTTCGGCCTGGGCCAGTCGGCCTGGGCCGCGCTGGGCGCGACGCCGCTGGCGCAGCGCGCCTACCTGCAGGAGGCGCTGCGGCGGCAGGAGCTCGCACCCCGGCAGGCTTATTTGTTGCACGCTGCGCGCAAGGGCTTGCTGCTCAAGAGCCTGGACCTGGGCGCCTACTTGCGGATCAACCCCGGCGACGGCAGCCGCCTGGGCTGGATCGAGCTGCGCCAGCATTGGAGCAGCGCCGACCTCAGCCTGCAGCTGCAGGACAACCGCGGCCGGCCAGCAAGTGAATTCGGCTTGCTGCCCGAGCGCCGCAGCGTGCAATTGCTCGGCACCTACTACTACTGATTGCAAAGCCGCGCGAGCAGCGCTGGCGGCGGCAAGACGCTGCGGGCGCTGGCTTTCACGCAGCGGGCCGATCCCGCTAAGCGTCGTCGTCCTGCGAAGAAGGCGAGTCGAAACTCTTTACAGTTGGAATGCATGCGACGCCCGGCACCGGACCGGGCGAGATGTTTATCTTTGAAAAACAAGGGCTTACAAATTCCATTGGCCAATGGCACAGATGTTGCTCATGCTTAGGGGCAAGTTGCTTGCACATTACCCTAACTCCCGGAGAAATCTATGTTGAAGAAATCCCTACTAGCCGCGGCCGTCGCCGTGAGCTTGATCGCAGCTTCCGCGCCCGCCAGCGCCACGGTGAACAGCCTACTGGTGAATTGGAAACTGGACGACAGCGGTGTCCCTTACACGCCCGTGAACGTCGCGGATTATGTGGACGTCGTAGGCCAAGCCCTGGTTACTAACGTGTTTACCGGGCCCAGCTTTTCCTTCCAGGAGTCGGGTCGCTTCGCGATCACCACGGCAGATGGCGGTATACCCAATAGTGGCCTAAACTTTCCGACCGGAATCATCGGACTGTTCACCGGTACCGGGACGGGTGTTATCGGCGGAACCCTCAACTTCAACACCGACGGCTTGCTGACGGTCAAGAAAGGCATCACCGGAGACGCCGCCGATACCACCATCGCTATATTTCAGCTCGACCTCGGAATCGCAGGCCTCAACGGCTGCGTTGGAGGCTGTACCATTCCACCTGGAAACGTGCATCTGGAGCTCAAAGCCACCTACATGTTGGCGGACTACTTTTTCGACTCTGCAAATGCCGACCTTGCACCGATGGTGAACAACACGCTCGACAACATCGACCTGTACGCCATCGTCAACATGACCGCGACAGAAGTTGACGGTCTGGTCACCAATGTCAAGTTGATTGACAACCCAGCTGGCGGTGGCGCCGGCTTTGGCTACAACAATGTGTTCGACCCGGACCTGGTTGCACCCGTAGCCGACGGCGCCAGTATTCTGCGGCTTACCAATAACGGCTCGGTCAGGCTCGAGACCCGGGTGCTTCCAGAGCCATCGATGCTCAGCCTGATGGGGCTGGCCTTGGTCGGCTTCGGAGCTGCCAGCCGCCGCAAGTCCAAGGCCAGCGCGTAGCGTCTAAACCCCGGCCCCGTGGTGGGGCTGGGCACATGCAAAGGCCCCCTGCGCTAGCAGGGGGCCTTTTTTTGCCTCCCGATCCAGCCGCGCCCTTCGCTCACCGCATCAAGCGGGCCAGACTCTGGCGCAGCGACCGGCTTGACGCTGGCCTGCCATGGCCGACCCGCGCGAGGAACGCGAAGTCCTGCGAGGGTTGCGCATGGGCGACGCGCTCGAAGTGCTCGGCCAGACGCCCGGCTTTTTCGAACAGCAGCGGCTGCGCCGAGAAGCTTCGGCCGGCGCGCGCATACCAGCGGAAGATCACCGGCGTCATCTCCGGCTGCAGCTGCAGTCCCTGCTGCGTCGCCGTCAGCCACAGGCGCTGCCAGGCGATGCCGGTCTCCACCCAGTCGCCCAGCGTCAACGGCGGGCGGTTTGGCCGCACCAGCAGGTGCGCCGCGCACATCAGCGCCGGCAGCAGGTCGAGCTGCACCCGCGGCACGAGGGTTCCCATCAGGAAGCGGTTGAAGAACGCAACCCGTGGCCAGCTGTGCATCACGAAGCGCATCAGCCGCGCGGTGGCCCGGTCTACACCGACCGCCTGCTCCGGTATCCGGTCGTGGCTGTAGCGCGCGCCCCATTCGATGATCGCCTTGTGCACCGGGTAGGCCTCGGGGCAGGTCAGCCGGATCAGCGCGCTGTCCCACAGCACCATCCCGATCCGCCAGCGCTCCTGCGCAGACTCGAACCACTGCACGCTAAACCGGTCGCCTGCAGCCTGCGTCAGCGCCCGGCGCTGCGCGGGCGCCAGCGCGGTGGTGCGCATCGGTCGGCGTTGCACGCTGCGGGTCGTGATGCTGGCGAACAGCGGGTCGCATACCAGGCCGGCTTCGGGCTGCAGCAGCAGCTCGTAGACCGGGTTGCGCGCATCGGACTGTGACGCGATGCGCCAGGTGCTTCTCAGCCCGAAGCCCGACGCCGCAATGCGCAGCGTCTCTATCAGCGCACCGTGCGCGATCTGGCTCGGCCTGCCGTCGTAGTCGTACAGCACATGGTCGCGGGTGTCGAAGCCATGGATGCGGATCGTCTGCGCGTCGACGATCTCAAAGCGCCACGGCTGCGCGTTGTCGCCGCTGGGCGCCCAGCGCGCGAGCTCCAGTATCTGCTGCAGGGTTTCGTGTTGCATTGCCGTATCCATTGCCTTGCCATTGCGCGTGAACCGAATTTCGGGCGCCCGAAGCCTCAGCATCATCAGCCTGCGGCGTCGCATTTCTTGAATGTATTGGCCTGCGCCCGAAACGGGATTGCGCCGACGCCCTTCCTAAGCAACATTCGCACAAAGGAGATCCAGGTGACGCTATCCAACCGCTTTGAATACGGCAGCGCCTTTTCGCGCAATATCGGCTGGGTCAGCCAGGCCGAGCAGGATCGTCTTCGCAACGCGCGCGCCGCGATCGCCGGCCTGGGCGGCGTGGGCGGCTCGCACCTGCTCACGCTCGCGCGGCTCGGCCTGGCCAATTTCAACATTGCCGATTTCGACGACTTCGCGGTCCACAACATGAACCGGCAGGCGGGCGCCTTCATGCCGTTTATGGGCCAACCGAAGATCGACACCATGGCGCGGCTCGCGCTCGACATCAACCCGCAGGCGGACCTGCGGCTGTTCCCGGCCGGCATCGATGAAGACAATGTCGACGCGTTTTTGCAGGACGCAGACATCTATGTGGACGGACTGGACTTTTTTGCCCTGCCTGCGCGGCGCATGGTGTTTGCCAAGTGCCGGGAAAAGCGCATACCCGCGCTGACCGCTGCGCCGCTCGGCATGGGCGTGGCCTTTTTGTATTTCAGTCCGACCGGAATGGGCTTTGAGGATTACTTCAGGGTGCAGGGGCACGAACCGCTGGAGCAATACGCGCGCTTCATCGCGGGTCTGTCGCCCGCTATGGTGCAGCGCGACTACCTGGTCGAGCCGCAGGCGGTCAATTTCAACGAAAAGCGGGGGCCCTCGACCGTGATGGCGTGCGAGCTCTGCGCGGGTGTCATGGGGGCGTCGGTGCTCAAGCTGCTGCTGGGCCGCGGGTCGGTCCGTGCCGCGCCCTGGGCCATGCAGTACGACGCCTATCACCAGACGCTCAAGCACACATGGCGCCCTTTTGGCAACGCCAACCCGCTCCAGCAATTGCTGCTGAGGTTCATCCGGCCTGTCCTGCGCGGCGATTCAAGGCGCTGAGCGGGCCCGCATCTGTGAACAAGTTGTGCCTATGAAATAAGACTTCAGACGACGAACGATTGCGCTTGGCGCACGCCGTTTGGTGGGCTACATTCAATTCACACGAGGAAGAGCCAACGTCCGATTGGCCGCCTCAGATCAGGGAAATTACATGAACTTCTTGCTTGCACAGGCGCCCCGGTTGGCGCGCCGATTGACCGTCGTTTTTCTGTTTCTGGCGCTGGCCGGTTGTGCCAATGCGCCCAAGTTTCCGGCGGCGCCCGCGGCGGCGGCAACCTCCGACTACACCTACATCGTCGGGCCCGGTGACAGTCTGAGCATCATCGTGTGGCGCAACCCCGAGCTGTCGATGTCGGTGCCGGTCCGGCCCGACGGCAAGGTGACGACGCCGCTGATTGACGAACTGGTAGCACAGGGAAAGACATCGGTACAGATTGCGCGCGAGGTGGAGCTTGCGCTGTCGAAATTCGTACGTGAACCTATTGTCACCGTCATGGTGACCGGTTTTGTAGGACCGTATAGCGAGCAGATACGCGTCGTCGGCGAGGCGGCCCGGCCGCAGGCGCTCCCTTACAAGCAGAAGATGACATTGCTCGACGTGATGATCGTCGTCGGTGGCCTGACCGACTTCGCCGATGGCAATGGCGCGCTGATCATGCGTGCGGGTGATGGCGACAAGCAATACGCGGTGCGGATTAAAGACCTGATCAAGCGCGGCGACATATCGGCCAATGTAGAGATGAAGCCGGGCGACATCCTGATCATCCCGCAGGGCTGGTTCTGAAGCCTGACTTCGATGGCCCGCGCTGTGCGTGGGCGGCGCACCTTCCAATTTATTTGAAATAAGAAGCCTACGATGGATGAACTCCTGGCCCAGAGTATTTCGGTCGCGCGCGGCATGTGGCGACACCGCTGGCCGGCCATGCTGGTCGCCTGGCTGGTGGCGGTCGCGGGCATCGTCGTCGTGCTGGCGGTGCCGGACAAGTACGAGGCAAGCGCCCGGATCTATGTCGATACCCAGTCGATCCTGCAGCCCCTGATGGCAGGCATGACCGTCGCGCCGAACATCGACCAGCAGGTCGCCATGTTGAGCCGCACGCTGATCAGCCGACCGAATGTCGAGAAGCTGGTCCGCATGGCCGATCTGGATCTGGCCAGCAACACCAAGGTCGAGCAGGAGGCGCTGATCGAGCAGCTGATGAAGACGCTGGAGATCAGGAACGCGGGCCGCGACAACCTCTACACACTGTCGTTTCGGGATAGCAGCGCCGAGCGCGCCAAGCGCGTGGTGCAGTCGCTGACGTCGATCTTCATCGAGTCGAGCCTGGGCAAGGGGCGCAAGGACTCGGATGGCGCCAAGAAGTTTATTGAGGACCAGATAAAAGCCTATGTGCTGAAGCTGGAGGAAGCCGAATCGCGGCTCAAGGAGTTCAGGCTGCGCAACCTGGATATGCAGACCAACGAGGGCGGCATTGCGTCGATGGTCGGCGACATCAACGGCCTGCTCGACCGGGCGCGGCTGGAGCTGCGTGAGGCCGAGAAGGCCCGGGACTCGGCGCGCAGCCAGATCGAAGCCGAAAAATCGCAGGCTAGCAACTTCACCATGCGCAGCGTTCTGCAGGAGTCGGCCATGCAGGTGGCGACGCCCGAGGTCGACGCGCGCCTGGCGGTGCAGAAACAGAGCCTGGACGGGTTGCTGCAGCGCTTTACCGATCAACACCCGGATGTGGCGAATACCCGTCGCCTGATTGCGGAACTCGAGGAGCGCAAGCAGGCTGAAGTGGCCGAGTTGCGCAAGGTGAGCCTGGCGAGCCCTGTGGGCGCCGCGCCCGCACCCAGCCTGGCGCTTCAGGAGTTGGGCCGCATGGTCGCTGCGTCGGAGGTCCAGGTCGCCTCGTTGCGTGCCAGGGTGGCTGAATACGAGTCGCGAGCCAGAAAGGCGCGCGAGGCGATGAAGACGGCGCCAAAAATCGAAATCGAATTCGCGCAGCTCAACCGTGACTACAGCGTTCAGAAGAAGAACTATGAGAGTCTGGTGGCCAGGCGTGAATCGGCTTCACTCGCGGGCGATCTGGAGGGCAATTCCGGGGTCGTCGACTTCCGGCTGATCGACCCGCCGCGCGCTGCGCCCAACCCGGTCGCGCCCAACCGGCTGCTGCTGTTGCCAATGGCCATCGGCGCAGCACTTGCCGCCGGCCTTGGCTTGGCCTTTGTCCTGAGCCAGTTGCGCGCCGTATTTTTCGATCCCCATGCCTTGCGCAGCGCCATCGGCTTGCCGATTCTGGGCGTCGTGAGCCTGGTGGTGACGGACGCGCGGCGCGCCAAGGAGCGCCGTTCAACGGGTCTCTTTGCGCTCGCTTTCGGCGGGCTGATGCTGGTGTTTTTCGGCGCCAGCGTGGCACTGACTTTTCTTGCAAACCGGGGTGGATAGACAAGCATGAGCAGCCTGATTGAACAAGCCGCAGCGCGCCTGGCGCAACTGCGCAGCGCCGGCGCCGCGATGCCTGGCGGCAAGAAGCAACCCACCGGTGCCCCAAGGACACCGATGGCGACCTATCGCCACGACCATGCGGGCGGGCCGCACGAGTCCGCGCAGGTGTCGCAGCGCATCGAGATCGACCTCGACGCGCTGGCCGCCTCTGGCATCGTGAGTCCGAATGCGCCGCGCT
>CAISIP010000387.1 GCA_903885415.1 uncultured beta proteobacterium | reverse complement strand
AGGTCGACGACATGGATGTAATCGCGCACCCCGGTTCCGTCGGGTGTTGGGTAGTCGTCGCCCCACACATTGAGAAAAGCCCTTTTGCCGACCGCCACCTGCGCGACAAAGGGCAGCAGATTGCTCGGCGTTCCTTGCGGGTCTTCGCCGATGAGGCCGCTCGCATGCGCGCCGACCGGGTTGAAATAGCGCAGCAGCGCCATGCGCCAGCGCGGGTCGCTGCGGTGCAGGTCGCGCAGCATCTCCTCAATCACCAGCTTGGTTCTGCCATAGGGGTTGGTGGCCGACAGGGGGTGGTCTTCTCCCAACGGCAGCAACTGCGGCTCGCCATATACGGTGGCAGACGAGCTAAATACCAGTGTGCGCACATCGCATTCGATCATCGCTTCGAGCAGGCGCAGTGTGCCTGCCAGGTTGTTGTCGTAGTAAGCCAGCGGCTGGACCACCGAATCGCCCACCGCCTTGAGCCCGGCGAAGTGGATCACCGCCTTCGCACCGCTTTTGCGCAAGGCGCCGGTCAGCGCGCTGCGGTCTCGGATGTCGGCGTCGACCAGTTCCAGACTGCGCCCGGCAATGCGCTGCACCCTTTGCAGCGACTCGCGTTGGCTGTTGCAGAAGTTGTCAAGCACCGTGATTTCGTATCCGGCGTTGAGCAGTTCCACACAACAGTGGCTTCCAATATAGCCGGCTCCGCCGGTCACCAAAATCATGCTGTTTTGTGGGGTTGGGCCATCGGCAGGACGCTGTGGCAGGATGTTCTCGGGTTCTTGTACACGCCTTGGGCGCGCCACGCGGCGATCATCGCAGCTGCATGGCGGTCTGCAAGCAATGCGCGTGCAAGTCAGCCGTGATTCGAGAAAAAATGCCCGTCAAGCCCCTGCCATTCGGCCTCAGGCGGCTCCCAGGTGCGCTGCCAGTACCTCGACAATGCGCACCGCAGCGTTGCCGTCCCACAATTGCGGTCTGCGGCCTTGCTTAGCTTCTCCGCCAAGCACCTTGAGCGCCTGTTTCAGGATCGTTGCCGGATCGGTACCGGCCAGCACATTGCTGCCCTCGTCCACCGTGACCGGCCGCTCGGTGTTGTCGCGCAGCGTGATGCACGCAACCCCCAGCGCAGTGGTTTCTTCCTGCAGTCCCCCGCTGTCCGTCAGCACCAGCGCTGCGTCTTTCCACAGGTTGAGAAATTCCATATAGCCTAGCGGACCCACTAGAGTGATGTGGGGGCCGAGGTCGACGCCGAACCGGCGCAGATTCGCGCGGGTGCGGGGGTGCACCGGAAAGATCAGCGGCAGTCTATCGGCTATCTGGCGCAGCGCAGCGCCCAGCCGCGCCATGGTCATGGCGTCATCCACATTGCTCGGACGGTGCAGCGTGAGCACACCGTATCGCGCCCCTTCACCGCTGTGGACGGCCTTGTAAGCGCTGGTCTCGAAACCGCTGCTATCGACCTGCTCCAGCTTCTTGGATTGGTACAGCAGGTTGTCGACCATCACATGGCCCACATAGTGGATTGCGGACTCTGGCTTGCCTTCGCGCCGCAGGTGGGCAACCCCACTGGGCTCGGTGACGAAAAACCAGTCAGAGATGCTGTCGGTGACCCGTCGGTTGATTTCCTCCGGCATCGTCATGTCGCCGCTGCGCAACCCCGCTTCCACATGCGCCACCGGTATGGCGAACTTCTTGGCGACGATCGTGCATGCCAGTGTGGAGTTCACATCGCCAACGACCAGCACGGCGGCTGGCCGTTGGGCCAGGCAGAGTTCCTCGAAGGCAACCATGATCTTGGCTGTTTGTTGCGCGTGGCTTCCGCCTCCCGCCGCCATGAACAGGTCGGGCGCGGGTATGCCGAGCTCATCAAAGAAGATCCCGTTCATCGCGCGGTCGTAATGCTGCCCGGTGTGGATTATCTTGAAGGCCATGCCGCCGTGCGCCTGCATGGCGCGAACAATCGGCGCGATCTTCATGAAGTTGGGCCGCGCACCGGCGACCAGGTACACGGATTTCATCAGGTGGCTCTTTCAACGCAGGGGCTAGGCCCCCGGTTATAGCCAGCTACGCGCCTGCGCTGCCGCAATCGCCCCTGGGTGGCGAAATTGAGTGCCTCGACGCCAATTAGTTGGCGCCGTACCCGACACCTGCGTGGATTTAGCGCGCCAGTTCGGCGCTGGCAAAGGCCTGGGCCCTGGCGTCCTTGACCGAGAGCAGCGGTGTGCCGTCAATCGCCGGCCACGTGATGGCGAGCGAGGGGTCGTCCCAGGCGATGCAGCGTTCGTGTTCTGGCGCGTAGTAGTCGGTGGT
>CAISIP010000386.1 GCA_903885415.1 uncultured beta proteobacterium | reverse complement strand
GTCAATCATCAGTCCGGCGTAGAGAAAGCCGGTGAAGACGATTCCATCGGCTTGCATTCCGCGCAGCGTGGGCAGGATGATTTCGCGCATCGCGCGCGCGTGCACCGTGGGCGTCACCACCGGCGCGGGTGAATAGGCGCCCATGCCACCGGTGTTGGGTCCCAGGTCGCCGTCGAGCAGGCGCTTGTGGTCCTGGCTGCTGGCCAGCGCAAGCGCATTCTCGCCGTCGCACAGGACGATGAAGCTCGCCTCTTCGCCCTCCAGAAATTCCTCGATCACCAGGCGCGCGCCGGCCCCCGCAACCGGATCAGCGGGCAGCATCTGGTCGATGGCTGCATGCGCCTGGTCCATCGTCATCGCGACCACCACGCCCTTTCCGGCCGCCAGGCCATCTGCCTTGACGACGATCGGCGCGCCCTGCGAGCGCACATAAGAATGGGCCTGGGCCGGATCCGAAAACGTCGCGTGGGCCGCAGTGGGAATTCCGTGGCGCTGCATGAAGGCCTTAGAAAATGCCTTGGAACTCTCCAACTGGGCCGCAGCCCGGGTGGGCCCGAAAATTCGCAGGCCGTGCGCACGGAACTCGTCGACGATGCCCTGCGCAAGCGGACCTTCCGGACCGACCACGGTCAAGCCGATTTTTTCCTGTTGCGCCCAGGCGCGCAGCTCGTAAAGGTCGGTGATGGCTAGGTTTCGGATTCCATCGGCGTTCTGGGTGCCGCCATTCCCCGGCGCGACAAACACCGAGCTGACCTTGGGCGACTGCGCCAGCTTCCAGGCCAGCGCATGCTCGCGCCCTCCTCCTCCGACAACCAGTATTTTCATAGCGCGGCGTTGTGGTAGACCGCCTGGACATCGTCGAGGTCTTCCAGGATGTCGATCAGTTTTTGCATGCGCGCCGCTTCGTCACCGGCCAATTCAACCAGGTTTTCCGGTCGCATCGTGACCTCGGCGAGTTCGGCCTTCAAGCCAGCGCCTTCGAGCGTCTGGCGGATGGATTCCAGTGCGGGTGCAGCGCACAGCACCTCGATCGCCCCGTCGTCGCCGACCACCACATCGTCGGCACCAGCCTCAAGTGCCACCTCCATCAGCGCGTCTTCGCTGGTGCCCGGCGCGAACACCAGTTGTCCGCAATGTCTGAACTGGAAGGCGACGGAGCCCTCGGTACCCATATTGCCGCCGTGCTTGCCGAAAGCGTGGCGCACCTCGGCGACAGTACGAACCCGGTTGTCGGTCATTGTGTCGACGATGATGGCAGCGCCGCCGATGCCGTAGCCCTCATAGCGAATCTCTTCGTACTGCACGCCTTCGAGGTTGCCGGTCGCCTTGTCGATGTTGCGTCGGATGGTGTCGGCCGGCATGTTGGCCGCCTTGGCCTTGTCGACCGCCAGCCGCAGCCGCGGGTTGATCGCCAGATCGCCGCCGCCGGCCCGCGCGGAGACCATGATTTCACGGATCACCCGGGTCCAGATCTTTCCCCGTTTCTCGTCTTGGCGGCCCTTGCGGTGCTGTATGTTCGCCCACTTGCTGTGTCCTGCCACTCAGAGTCCTTCACAAAATTCAATAGCTGCGGCGTGGAATTGTACTTTTAGGCGTCTCGTGGGGAGCGTCAGCAGTCGACCATTGAAACTGCTTTGACAACACTGTGATAGAAGTTGACCGACGATAATTCCGGCATTCACGCCCCCTTCTGCAACAGTTGCTGCGACAAGGAACGCCAACATGACAAAGCCCGTGCCCAACGCGAATGTGCACCTGATCAGCCACCCGCTGGTGCAGCACAAGCTGACGCTGATGCGCGATAAGGAGTCCAGCACCAACAGCTTTCGCCGCCTGCTCAACGAGCTCAGCATGCTGATGGCCTACGAAGTGACGCGCGACATGGCGACCCAGGACGTGCAGATCGAGACGCCCCTGGAGACGATGACGGCCCAGGTCATCGACGGGAAGAAGCTGGTGCTGGTGTCCATCCTGCGCGCGGGCAATGGCATCCTCGACGGCGTTCTCAGCGTCGTTCCAGGTGCCCGTGTCGGCCATATCGGCATTTACCGCGACCCCAAGACGCTCAAGGCGGTCGAGTACTACTTCAAGATGCCGCGGGACATGCACGAGCGTGACGTGGTGGTGGTGGATCCCATGCTGGCGACCGGCAACTCGGCGATCGCGGCGATCGACCGTCTCAAGGTGCTCAGGCCCAAGTCGATCAAGTTCCTGTGTCTGCTGACCTGTCCAGAGGGAATCGCCGCCTTGACCCAGGCGCACCCGGATGTACCGATCTATACGGCGGCCATCGACCGCGAGCTCAACGACCACGGCTACATACTTCCGGGCCTCGGTGATGCGGGCGACCGCATTTACGGAACCCAGTAAGCTGCGCCCGACACCTCTGCTGGCATCACCGCCAGCCCACTACCTGATCCATGCCACCTTCCAGCACGACCGAAGCGGCGACCGCAGCCGACTGGGACGAACAGTTCGCCGCATTGTGCCAACGCCGGATGGCCAACGGAGGCAAGCCGGGACTCGCGTCCGCACAGGACACGGCAGGCATGAACGGCCTTGAAATGATGCAAGCCATGCTCCAGGGCCGATTGCCGTTCCCGCATATCGCGCAGACCCTGGATTTCGGCCTGTTTGAGGTGGCCGCAGGCCGGGCTGTTTTTCAGGGAACGCCCCAGCTCATGCACTACAACCCGCTTGGATCGGTGCACGGCGGCTGGTACGCGACGCTGCTGGACTCGGCGCTCGGCTGCGCCGTGCACACCACCATGGCGCTTGGCTACAGCTACACCACCGTCGAACTCGGTGTGCACATCGTGCGCTCAGCGTCGGCACGCACCGGCCCGCTGCGCGCGATGGGTCAGGTAATCCACAGCGGTCGCCAGCTCGCCACTGCCGAGGCCCGCATCGTCGACCCGAATGGAAAGATCTACGCCCATGCCAGCTCGGCCTGCCTGGTCTTCGAGACGAAGCCGGTCTAGCTGCCGCTCGCGCAGGGGCCTTGGCTAACGCCGTCGCGCCGACCGGACTCCTTCGAGTTCGCGGACCATGGCCAGCGCGCGTTGCAACTTGATCGCATCGGCGACCTCGACCGTGAATGTCATCCATGCGGTGGACTTCAGCGACTGGGTCTGCACGCCGATGAGGTTCATCTTTTCTTTGGCGAACACCTCGGATATGTCGCGCAGCAGGCCCTGTCGGTCGGCGGCTTCGATCGCGACGTCAACCGGATAGACAGCGCCCGGCGCGCCAGCGCCCGGCCTCGACGGGCCCCACTGCACCTCGATCAAGCGCTCGCCGTTGCGCGCGAGCATCTCGCGCAGGTTGGAGCAGTCGGCCCGATGCACGCTGACGCCCTTGCCGCGCGTGACAAAGCCGCAAATCGCGTCGGGCGGCGCGGGCTTGCAGCAGCTCGCAAGTTGCGTCAGTAGCGAGCCGACGCCGACCACCAGCACCCCCCCCGCGCCCGACCGGTCGGGCTGTGTGGGTCGCTTGAGCAGCGCGCTGTCAGCCTGCGCAGGCGCGGGCACTGCGGGCCGTAGCACCAGCTCGATGGTGCGCAGCGAAAACTCGTCCTTGCCAACGACTTCGAAGAGATCATCGGCGGCATCGAAGCCCAATCGGCCCGCCAGTTCCTCGAGATTGACGGAGGTCTTGCCCTCGCGTTGCAGCAGCTTTTCAACCGCCTCGCGGCCGCGAGCCACCGTCTCGTGGGTCGCCAGCGCATTGAACCAGGCGCGCACCTTGGCGCGCGCACGGTGACTCACCAGAAAGCCGAGTTCGGCGTTGAGCCAATCCCGCGAAGGTCCCCCCTCTTTCACCACGCTGACCTCGACCGTCTGCCCATTGCGCAGCGGCGTGTTGAGCGCAACCATCGCGCCATCGACCCGTGCGCCCCGACAGCGATGACCCAGGTCGGTGTGGACGCTATAGGCGAAATCCACCGCTGTGGCTCCCTGCGGCAATTCGACGATCGCGGCGTCGGGTGTCAGGACATAGATCCGGTCTTCAAACAGGCCTGCCTCCTGCTGGCCCGACAGGTCGCGCTCCCAGGCCAGCAGTTGGCGCAGGACTGCGATTTTCGCGTCGTACGCGCCGCTTGCCGATACCCCTGCATAGCCTTTGGTTCCGGCCTCCTTGTAGACCCAGTGCGCGGCCACGCCGTGCTCGGCTTGCGCATGCATCGCCGGCGTGCGTATCTGTATCTCGACCGGCAGACCCGCGGAGTCGCGAACGACGGTATGCAGCGACTGGTACCCGTTGGCTTTTGGCTTGGCGATGTAGTCGTCAAATTCGCCAACGACGGGCGTAAAAGCACTGTGCACATGGGCCAGCGCCTGGTAACAGTCGGCCAGGGTCGGCACGATGATGCGCAGCGCCCGAATATCGTAGACCTGCCCAAAGCCTAGGGATTTTCCGCGCATTTTCTTGACGATGCTGTAGATGTGCTTGGGCCGGCCCTGCACCGTCGCATGGATACCGTCCGTCGCCATGGCGTCCTGCAACTGCAGCCGCAGACGCTCGATACCCTGCTCGCGTTCGGTCCGGGTTTTCTGCAGCAGCGACGCCACCTGGCGATAGGTGTCGGGCTCCAGGAAGCGCAGCGACAGGTCCTCCAGCTCCCACTTGCATTCCCAGATGCCAAGGCGGTTCGCCAGCGGCGCAAACACCTGCAGCGACTCGCGCGCCAGGCTCGGGGGCACCGCTCGCTTGCTCGCCGCGTAATGGCGCAGGGTCTGAAGGCGCGACGCCAGGCGCAGCATGACGACGCGCAAATCGCGCGAAAAAGCCAGCAGCATCTTGCGGACGTTTTCGGTCTGCGTAGCCTTTGTTTGGGCCAGCGGCGCACTCGTCGAGGCGATGGCTTGCGCCGCCCGCGCCTGTTGTTGCACCCGAATCAGTTTGGCCGTTTCCATCGCCAGCGAGGCCAGGTTGTCGCCAAAGCGCTTGGCCAGCACCTCCTGCGGCCGGTTCAAGTGCTCGCAGGCATAGACCAGATAGGCACCCGCCTGCATCGCGGGCGAACCCCCGATGCTCGCCAAAATAGCGCAGACCGCGTCGGCATGGGCCAGCGTGTTCTCTGCGGTACCGAGGCTTTCGCCGACCAGTAAGGGCTCGGCAAAGGCACGTGCGCGCGCCACCGTGTCCGCAGCGTCCGATGCCTGCGCGTCGGTCGCCAGCGCCAAGCTCGCCGAACCGGTGGCCGCCGGGTCGCTTGACGATGGATTCATGACTCGGGCAGGACTCAGCCCAGCAGAAAATCGACAACGGCGTCAACCTGGTCGTCGGCGACGAAGGTGGGCGCGTGTCCCACACCGGCGAACTCGACCAGCCTCGCGTGAGGACCGCGCCGTGTCATCTCAAGCGCGGTGTCGCGCGCCAGAAGGTCCGACTGCTCGCCGCGTGTCAGCAGCGTTGCGGCGCTGACGTTGTCATACAGGCGCCAGAGTACCGCCTCATCCCGGGCTGCAGACTCCGGGCTCAGTGTGCGAAAGGCCTGGGCGATCGCGGGGTCGTAGTGCAAGGTGAGCATGCCATGCTCTGGCGGGCGTCCATCCGGCCCGGATAGCGGCCTGACCATATGGCGCGACAGCTCCAGCCACTGCGGGTCCGTGTGCGGCCCAAAACCCGCCGAGATGGATCGCATGGCATCGGCAGCCGCCGTCAGCGACTCGAAACTGCCGGTCTTTCCGAGGTAGCTGCCGATGCGCTCCAGGGCTTGCCATTGGATCACCGGTCCGACGTCGTTGAGCACCAACCGTCGCACCGGAGCGGGCAGCGGCAGGCCGCCCTGGCCACAGACCACCAGACCAATCAGCCCCCCCATGCTGGTACCCACCCAGTCAAAATCGGTCGGGCGAAGGTGCGCCAACAGAACCAGCATGTCGGCAGCATAGCTGGGTACCTGGTAGGCCGCTGGATCGCTGAGCCAGTCGCTGCGGCCGCGGCCCGGCACATCGGGGCAGACGATGCGGATCGGCCGTTTCGACCGGGCGCACAGTGCACGGGCGAGCGTGTCGAAGTCGCGGCCCTGTCGGGTCAGTCCGTGTACGCAGACGACCAAATGCGCGGCGGCCGGGTCACCCCATAGCCAGTAGGCCATGCGGTGGCCCGAGCCAGCGTCCGGACACGGCACAAAAAGGAGTTGGGGTTCGGTCATGGATTCGAGCCTTAGCCCGGGATTGCCGGACAGGGAATTGGATAATCGCGCCAATCGATCGTAAATCAAAAGGAAATCCATCATGCTCAAAGGAAAAACCGCCCTCGTCACCGGCTCCACCAGTGGCATCGGATTGGGTATCGCGTTGGCGCTGGCCAAGCAGGGCGCGCGCATCGTCCTCAACGGCTTTGGCGACCTGGAGGGACCCCAGGCGGCCATACGCGCTTGCGGCGTTCCAGTCACCTACCACGGTGCCGACATGAGCCGCCCAGACGAAATAGGCGCCATGATGCAATACGCCACGCAGCAGTTCGGTGGTATCGACATACTGGTGAACAACGCCGGGATCCAGCATGTGGCGCGCATTGAAGATTTCCCGCCCGAGCGCTGGGATGCCGTCATCGCCATCAATCTGTCAAGCGCGTTTCACACCACAAGGCTGGCGCTGCCGGCGATGCAGGCGGCCGGCTGGGGCCGCATCATCAATGTGGCATCGGTCCATGGTCTGGTCGCCTCGGCGGAAAAGTCCGCCTATGTGGCGGCCAAGCACGGACTGGTCGGCCTGACCAAGGTCACTGCGCTGGAAAACGCGACCGGTGGCGTCACCTGCAACGCGATCTGTCCGGGCTGGGTGCTGACCCCGTTGGTGCAAAAACAGGTCGACGCCAAGGCGGCGACTCTCGGTATATCCAAAGACGAAGCGACGCGCCAACTGCTCAGCGAGAAGGAGCCCTCCCTGCAGTTCACGACGCCCGAGGAACTCGGCGCGCTCGCTGTCTTTTTCTGCTCCGCCGCCGCCAACAACGTGCGCGGAGTCGCCTGGAACATGGACGGTGGCTGGGCCGCCCAGTAAGTAAGCCCCAAGTTTCGCGACGCGCTGGCCGCAGCGCCACCGGCCTGGGAGCGCCCACCTGCGGCCGGCGCATCCTATCTTGGAGTATCACGGCGGATGGCGCGCGATGCCACTGCGACGTTGCGCCCTGGACAGCTTGCCATTTCTCAAGCGCGGCCCGGGCGACCGCCCCACACTTCCGCCTGCAACGATCACGGTGGACGCGCTGGATAGCGCCAAGGGACCGCGATTTTTTCCCTCCTGCTTTCAGGCCGCAGCAGCGGGGCCGATGCAGCACCTCGCGGTCATTCCCCTTGACAAATGGAGATCTCACCATGACAAAGAAGGCATTGCTGGTAGGCATCAACGATTACGCGCCCGCAGGCGCAGGCGGGCCCGATCTGCGCGGATGTGTGAACGATGTCCGCGATATGGCCAACACGCTTAGCGTTCTCGGCGTGGTGTCGCCCGCACCTTCGACGATGCGCATACTCACCGACACGCGGGCGACCCGCGCGTCGATCATCAGCGGCTTCAAGTGGCTGACCTCGGGCGCCAAGAAGGGCGACATGCTGGTCTTTCACTACTCGGGCCACGGCTCGCAGGTTGTCGACGTCAGCGGCGACGAAATCGATCGACGGGATGAAGCGATTTGTCCGCACGACTACGCGAGCGCCGGGATGATCAAGGACGACGACTTGCGTGCCTTGCTGGCTGTGTTACCGGCCGGGGTCAATATCGACCTGATACTGGACTCCTGCTTCTCGGGAACGGCGACCCGTGCCACTTCCGATATGGCCATGCCAACTGAGCCGTGCATCGCGTACCGGTACCTAGAGCCCCCCGTCGACTGGGGATTCTTCCTGGACGCTGATCCGACACTCGCGCAACGGGGCTTGCTGCGCGGACGTCCAAAGGAAGGCGCACGCGACGCCGTGCTTGTACCGGGGCTCAACCATGTACTCTGGTCGGGCTGCCGCGACAACCAGACCTCGGCCGAGGCCATGATCGCCGGGATCTGGCGCGGTGTTTTTAGCTACAACTACTGCAAGGCGCTGCGCGGCGCCGGACTCTCCATCACCAGGCGGCGGTTGGACGCACAGATAAGCGTCAATGTGCGGGGAATGGGCTACAGCCAGGTGGGCCAGTTGGAGGGCACCAGCGACTCGCTCGGCGAGAAGGTGTTCACCTGATCTGTACAGATGCACGCAGCGTGGCGTCGGGCCAGTCCTAGCCGCGTTTCATGCCTCGACGGCCCATTTAGAGCGATCTTTACAAACGTTTGCCGAGCCGACATCGTCCGCCGAGATGTGCAGCATTAAAATTGAAACTATTCTTTGGGAGAAGTCGATGAAAAAAACAATTTTGATATGGACCGCGATGGCCTCCTCGGGTCTGGGCCTTGCGCAGGAAATCGGTACGGTGACTTCTGCCATACCGGTTATCCACCAGGTGCAAGTTCCCAGGAGGGTGTGCAGCAACGAGCAGGTCATGGTGCAGCCGCAAAAATCGGGAGCCGGCGCGGCCATGGGGGCGATCGCGGGCGGGGCAATCGGAAACTCGGTAGGCAGGGGGTCGGGACAGACCGCAGCGACCGTACTCGGCCTGCTCGGCGGCGCAGTGCTAGGCGACAAAATTGAGGGGGCACCCTCTTCGCAGCTGCAAAATATGCAGCAATGCAGCACGCAAATTTTTTATGAAAACCGGACCATGGGCTACAACGTGACCTATGAATTCTTAGGCAAGCAGTATTCAGTCCAAATGCCCAGCGACCCCGGCCCCACCATCCAGCTTCAGATCACGCCCATGCTGCCACGGCGCTGAACGATTACAGCGCCTGCGAAACGACCGGGTGGCCCGCACTGAACGCATCGAAGCACCCCGACTGCTGGCTCACTCGGGTTCGATTTTCGCATCGCGCACTATTTTTCCCCATCGCGGTGACTCGCTGCGAATCAACGCGGCAAACTGCTCGGGCGTGCCTCCGCCCAACTCGTTGCCCTGGCTGAGGATTTTCTCCTTAACCTCGGCGCTCTGGAGCGCTTGGTTGCATGCGGTATTGAGCGCCCGGATCACCTCGACAGGCAGTCCCTTGGGGCCCACCAGTCCCTGCCAGTTCTGCACCTCGACTGCCGGATAGCCCAGCTCCGCCATCGTGGGTATCTCTGGCAGCAGCGGCGAGCGCGATTTGCTGGTGATGGCAATTGCACGCAGGCGACCTCCCTTGATGGATGGCATCGCAGCGTACATCTGCTCGAACATCATGTCGACTTGGCCTCCCATCAGGTCCGTCGCGCCGGCAGCTCCGCTCTTGTAGGGGGCGTGAATCATGTCTATGGCGGCAGCGCTCTCCAACAGCGCGCCACTGAGGTGGTGGGAGCCACCGATACCGCCCGACGCGTAGCTCAGCTTTCCAGGCGCTGCCTTTGCAGCCGCCACAATGTCCTTGATCGTCTTGTAGGGTGACTCGTTACGAACCATCAGGATCAGCGGGCCCTTCTCGATCAGCGCGATCGGCACTATGTCGTTGGTCGGATCGAAATTGAGCTTCTTGAACAATGCGTGATTGACCGCCAACGGAGCGAAATTTCCCATGCCGACCAGATAACCGTCGGGCTTGCCGCGCGCGATGACCTCGGTTCCAATGTTTCCGCCAGCGCCCGCTTTGTTGTCGATGATGATTGGCTGACCCATGATCGCACCCATGGCTTTCGCGACCTGACGCGAACGGCTGTCGGCGTTGCCGCCTGCCGCGTAGGGACAGATCCAGGTAATCGGCTTGCTGGGATACTTGTCCTGTGCGGGCGCCATGGACGGCATCAACGCCAGCGTACCGAATCCTTGCAGCAGGGTTCTGCGTTTCATGTTCTTCCTCGACCGGTTAGATAGGGACTCTAGCGCTCGGCCCCGCTGGCCAATTATCGTGGCTAGTCGTAGCGCGATTTCACAGCCATGAAATCGTCCTGACCCGGCCGCCAGGTTGGCGGAGCATCCGAACGGTAGGTACCCCCGGGCGAAATGACTTTGCCAGAGGCCCGAACCCCCTTGGACGCCGCGACCACGCGGAGTCCCTTTTCGGTAGCGCTGAATTCCCGCAGTCGCGAGCCTGCCACCAGCGCGCCGGCGGCGAAACCCTCGCGAACCAGTCGGTCCAGCTTTCCATTGACATGTTGGAAACCGACCAACTCAAACAGACTCTTTCCGCTCATCGGTCCGGAATCAACCAGCAACGTCAGAAGCCGCAATACATCAGAAGGCATTTCATTCATGCTCTGACGATACGCCAAAAACTGCTAATTTTCCGCCATCGACGGAAATCCCCTTGTTTTTGACCGAATAGCCGCTCCATCCCGGAACGCCGCACCGCGTGGCCTGCTGGCCGTTAGTGCTTGAAGACGGCGCTGAAAAATAGGGCCGATTCGGCCTTGGACTGTATGTCTGCGGCCAGGTTGTAAGCCAATGGCAAGTTAAATTGCCGGCCCTTTTCAGTAGCCTCGGGATTGGTGAACGCATGCACAGCGCCAGGATAGTCAATGTACCGATAGTCCGGACTCGCCTGCGCCATTTCCTTTTTGAAGTCGACAACGGATTCGGGCTTGATGAACGGATCGACAGCGCCGTTGAGGACCAATATTTTGGACTTCAGCTTGCCGATCGAGGCAGGCGGCAAAGCCGTTGCAAGTCCCGCGTGGAATGCCGCCACTCCCTTGAGGTCGAGTCCTGCGCGTGCCGCGTCAAGAACGACCGAGCCACCGAAACAAAATCCTGCAGCGCCGATTTTCGATGCATCGACCGAAGCATGCTGCGACAGAGCAGCCATCGCAGCCTCGAATCGCGACAGCATCGCCTTCGGATTGCCGCGTACCCCGCCCGAAAGTGCGCCGGCATCCTTGGGATTGTCCGCAGTCTTTCCATCTCCGTACATGTCGGCAATAAAGGCGGTATAACCATCGCCTGCCAACTTGCGTGCCTCGGTGTGCACATGCTTGGTGATGCCCCACCACTCGTGCACGACGATGACGCCTGGGCGCTTCGCGGCAACGGCATCGTCGTAGACAACGAAGCCCCTCATCACCGTGTCGCCATCCCGGTAGCTCACCGGATGCTCCTTGATTTCTGCCCAAGCCGTTGCGCCCATTCCCATCAATGCGGCGGCGAGTAGCTTTAGTCGGAATGCGTATTTGGTTTTCATGCTCATTTCCTGAAGTTCGATGGCAGTTTATGGCTGTGGCGGCGCAAGCCCGTTGCGCTCGGCCTAACCATCTCCAAAAGTGGAAATCCTCGGCCCTGACGCCGCTTGAAAGCCAAGTTTATGCCGTCTGGATCGGCCATCGGCGTCGATTGCAAAGGCAAATTCAATTGTTTCGAAGATTCCCGGACATTGTTCTGTTCAGCCTAAGGGTGCACCCAGCAGGCAGCCAAATTCACGCGCGAAATCTACCGACACCCTGGCGTGCACCGCGCCCTGCTTGTCAAAGAAGCGCTGGGTTCCGGAAAAACCGAACACGCCCTCGTGCCAAATATTGGGGTGGATGTACAGTCCGTGGCTGCCGTCGAAGCGGAAACAGACGAAATCCTCGGGCCTAACATCGTCGCCTGCCAGTGCGAGGGGCACCATGAATGGCCGACGCTCCAACGGGAAGAACAGTTGGCCCCCGTCGGGGTGGTAATTGGCATGCCACAGCAGCATGCGATGCGGATCGCGGTGGTGGCCTGGATCGGAATTTTCCGGTAACTGCGCGTAGGCCAGGATGTAGTGTCCGCCGACCGCCTCGTTGCGACCGTACAGTACGTCGCCCTGCCACTCGCTGATGAATACGCCCTCGGTGGTTCCCGCCTCGTCGCCGGTATCTTCGTCCACCTTGCGCCATCCGCCGGCCGGCCATCGGACAATCTCGACCTGGCACTGCGCTGGATCTGCAATCAGCAAGCCGTAGCCCTGCAGGGCTCGGGAATCGGCGTCGATCACTGGCATTGTCACCACCCGCAACGCTGGAGGCAGGTCCGGCTTCAGGTAGTTTGGTGCAGTGGTCATGTCGTGCGCTGTGCAGTTGCCGATCGGGTTGGAAATTATCGGTCTGCCCCCTGTTTGACCGCAAGTCAGGCAGGAGAAAGCAGACTTTTTGCGCTGGCACCTTTGAGCCGGCTGGCCCATGATCTAGCCTCGAGGAGCAAGCAAGGCCGCCTTTAGCACGGTCTCGCGTTCGAGGGCACGGACATCATGAAATCGGACAACCCCCTGATCGTCATCCTTCTGGCCGCCTGCGTGCCGATGTTGTTATACCTTGGCATCCGGGGTGTGGCATTCATTTTCTAGTCGCCTGCCGGCTCCCATTTCTGGACCGGGGCGAAAGCTCAGGCCATGCACCACCCCGCCTATTCGGGCTCAATTCCGGAATCGCGGATCGCCTTGGCCCATTTCACAGCCTCCAGCGCGGTACGCTGGGCAAAAGCCTCCGGCGTTCCCGGTGCGGTTTCCATTCCGAGGGCGGAGAAGCGATCCAGCACCTCTTTGGAGCGTGCCGCTGCATTGATCGCGTCATTGAGCTTTTGTACGATGTCGCGCGGCATAGCTGCAGGCCCATAGGCGCCAAAAAAGGCAATCAGCTCGTAGTCCTTCAGGCCCGCTGCTTCATTCACCGTCGGCAAGTCCGGCGCCACTGCGGCGCGTTTGGTCGACGTCACCGCCAGCGCGCGCACCTTACCCGCCTTCACCTGGGGCAGCATCACAGCGAAGTCGGCGGTGAACATGTTGACCTGCCCGCCAATCAGGTCGGTGATGGCGTTGGGTGAACTCTTGTATGGGACATGCGTCATCCTGATTCCGGCCATGCCAGCCAACATTTCAGATGAAATTCGCTGCGAGGTGCTCGCGGTGGCAAAGGTGACTTCGCCCGGCTTGGCCTTTGCCAGCGCGATCAGCTCAGCCAGTGTTTTGGCGGGAAAGTCGTTGTTGACAGCGACGATCAGCGGCACAGACCCCATGTAACCGATTGGCGTGAAGGCCGTGTCCTGATCGTAGGGTAGCTTCTTCATCAGGCTCTTGAGCGCCGCATTGGTGCTGTTGGTGCCGAACAAGATGGTGTAGCCATCCGGCAGCGCCTTGGCCACCGCGTCGGCACCAATCATGCCATTCGCGCCCGGCCTGTTTTCGACGACGATGGGCTGGCTCAACGACTCGGTCATCCTGGCAGAAAAGGAACGGGCGATCTGATCCGTCGCGCTGCCGGCGGCAAAAGGCACGATGGCGCGTATCGGCCTAGATGGATAGGCCTGCGCCCACGCTACGCTGGCGCCAGCGACTATCGACAGGGTGAGGAGCGCCAATGCTCCAAATCGAACGGGACCGGCCATGAACAACTCCCCAAGAAGACAACGGAGAGCCATTGTGCCTGACCGGCTAGCGGCCCATGAACGAACTAGCCCGGATGGCCCGGCTTTCCGATACCAGGAAAATGTCGCAGCGTCTCGGCGTCAAAAATCTTCTGCTGATCGTGATTGAGAACCCAGTAGAAATTTTTGACTGCGGCAGCGCGCTTGGCCAATTCAGCGCTGCGTTGCGCGGCGCGCGCGCTCATCCGGTCAATGCGCTCCGGCGTGGTGAGGCTGGCCATCTCCTCGCGCATCTTCTTACGATTTTCGGGGTTCATTGGCGCAGCCATATCCGCTGGCGGCTGCATCGCGGCCACGACGGTGGTCCAGGCATTTGCCTGGGCCGCGCTGAGATTGAGCTTGACCTTGAGTTCCTCCTGATGCTTGGCCATGCGCTCCTGCATCTTGGCGGGATCCATGCGCTCGTGCTGCATCATCGGCGCTCCTGGCGCCAGCGCACCGGGAGTCTGGGCGTTAGCCACCAGACCGACCGTCGCAAGCGGCACAACAATCAGGAAAAACTTAAAAAACGCATTCATCTCGGGCTCCTTTGAGTTTCAGGTTTCTAACCGGCTCAACTATGGCGCTATCTTGTAAAGGCCCAGTAAAGGCGGGGCAACAGTTTGCAAAGCAGTCTGCGTGAACCGCTGCAATAAGCCCTGTGTCCTTTGCGTCAAGCCGAAGATATGGGATTGGGTGGGCCGATTTGCCGGACCGACCGCGCGCCGGCGCATGCGCTTTATTTTCTTTCGTCCGCGTCCGGTGTTTTCTCGTCTGCGGAAGCATTCTTCTGCTTGCCCCGCAATAGCTTGAAAACCAGCATCACGACGGCGTAAAGCGCAAGCAGGCCGAAAATCGAAAAAGTGACAATTTCTTCGGTGCTCAAGCGCTCAGGCAACAGCAATATATTATCAAACGTTGACAAGGATTCGTGGATGATCGGGTTTTCCCGACGGTATTTTCCGTAAGCGCCATTGTCCATGTCAGCTTCCCAATCAGGCGGGCAGGCGGCACTTCCGGCTCTGCTGTTTGTCCGGCAGCCGATGGCGCCGCATGGCCGAGATGGTACGCCAAGTTCAGGGGTCTGGGTTCGGGGCCACTGAACAACCTGAACCCGGTCAGATGCCCGCTTGGCCTCGCATAAAATGGCGCCCACAAGGTCCCAAGGAGTCTCGGATGCCCTGCGTTTTTAGCCCTGAGCAGTCGCGGTCCTTTGAGTCCGATGGATATGTGCTGGTGCGGGGCTTATTTGACCGCCAGGAAGTTCATTTGTTGGTGGCGGGTATCGAACAAGACCCGCAGCTGCGTGCCAGCCTTTACGACCGCAACGATTCCAACGGCAAGGCGACCCGCATGGCCACCTGGAACCACCCCGGCGAAAGCGTCTACGGCCTGGCTGCGCGATCGGCGCGCGTCGTCGACACCATGGAGGCGATGCTCGGCGGGGAGGTCTACCATTACCACTCCAAGCTAACAGCTAAGGATCCATACGAAGGCGGCGCCTGGGAATGGCATCAGGACTACGGCTACTGGTACCACAACGGCTGCCTGCTACCGCACATGGCAAGCGTCATGGTGGCCCTGGACCGATGCGACCGGGACAATGGCTGTTTACAGCTAATACGGGGGTCCCACCAGGTCGGACGGGTAGAGCACGGCATCTTGCCCGGCGAACAGGTCGGCGCAGACCCCAAGCGGGTCGAACAAATGCTCAAACAGATGGAACTGGTCTACGCCGAAATGGCGCCCGGCGATGGCCTTTTTTTCCATGCCAATGTCATGCATCGGTCCGACCAGAACCGCTCGGCGAGTCGCCGATGGACGGTCCTGTTTTGCTACAACGCGGCCCGCAACGACCCATTTGTGGCGCACCACCACCCCAACTACACGCGATTGGACAAAGTGGACGATGGTGCAATCAAGGCCGCGGGCCTGAAATTCTCTGTGCAGGGGCAGGATGTATTCATGAAGACTTTTTCCAATCCGCCTGGCCTGCAACAACGCATGCCAGACTCGCAGTGATCGCTCCGACTCCAAAGGCCTCGCCGGGGGCTCTCGGTCGAGCGATTGTTGGCTTGGCCCTCACCGCCTCCCTCAGCACGGCGTCCGCCCAAGGCTTTGTCGATGCCCCGCGCGACAAACGCTATGTCGGCCCGATCCGCTTGGAAGTCGACGCCACCGACCTGGACCACCGGGTATTTCAGGTTCGTCAGGTTTTGCCTGTCGAGCCCGGGAAATTGACACTTTTCTTTCCGCGCTTCCTGCCCGGAACCCATGGACCCTCCGGCAATGTCAGCCGCATGGCCGGACTGCAGGTGCGCGCGGGCCAAGTGCAGGTTCCATGGACACGCGACACAGTTGACTCGTATGCCTTTCACTTGGAGGTCCCACCCGATGCAAAGCAACTGGAGTTGAACTACCAGTTCCTGTCGCCCGTCAGTCGCGAGGCGGGACGCATGGTGATGACCCGAGCCATACTCAATCTTCAATGGAACAGCGTTCTGCTTTACCCGGCAGGACACTATGCCACTGCCATCGAATTCGTAGCCAAGCTAAGGCTGCCTAAAGGCTGGACGCAGGCCAGCGCTCTGCGCGTGGCTAAGCAGACCGGGGACGAGATCGAATTTGAGCCAGTCAGCCTGGAAACCCTGGTCGACTCGCCCATTTTTGCCGGGGCGCATATGGCGCGTGTCGATCTGGATCCTCCAGGTACCGCACGCCCTGTCGTGCTGCACATGTTTGCCGACGAACCTTCGCAATTGAAAGCCAGTGAAGAACAGCTCAATGCGCACCGTCGGTTGGTGCAGCAGGCGGACAAGCTTTTCGGTGCGCGCCATTTCCGGCACTATGACTTCTTGCTTTCGATATCGGAGCATCTGGGCGGCATCGGCCTGGAACACCACGAGAGCAGCGAGAACGGCGTGCGGACCGACTACTTCAAAGACTGGGCCAAGAAAGCGGGCCGGCGCGAGTTGCTGCCCCATGAGTTCGTCCACTCCTGGAACGGAAAATTCCGCCGTCCGCAGGACCTCTGGTCGGCGCATTTCAACCTGCCGATGCGCAATAGCCTGCTGTGGCTGTACGAAGGGCAAACCCAATACTGGGGTCGGGTGCTGGCCGCACGCAGCGGTCTGGTCAACCCGGAGCAGGCGCGCGACGGACTGGCCAATGTTGCGGCCGCGTTTCAGCACCGGGCAGGGCGGGTTTGGCGCAATCTGCAAGAAAACACCAACGAGGGAACGATCGGCGCGAGGGGTACCCAGTCGGAATGGGGCGACTGGCAGCGCCGCGCGGACTATTACGACGAGGCCACCCTGATCTGGCTGGATGCCGACACGTGGATCAGGGAAAAGAGCGGCGAGTCCAAGTCGCTGGACGATTTTGCGCGCGCCTTTTTCGGCATGCACGATGGACGCGTGGCGCCCCTGACCTACACCTTTAACGACATTGTTATCGCCCTCAACGCGATCGTTCCCAATGACTGGGCGGGGTTCTTGCGCGAACGACTTGACACCACGCGGGCGCTAGGACCGCTGGACGGCATTGAGCGCTCCGGATGGAAGCTGGCCTGGGCTGAAACACCAAGCGAATTCGCCAAAGCACAGGACGGCGAAGCGAGCCAGGACGATTTCGGCTACTCACTGGGGCTTTACCTCAAACGCGATGGCCAGGTCATAGGTGTCATGTGGAACAGTCCCGCCTTCAAGGCCGGCATGAGCAAGGCCCTCCAAGTGCTGGCCGTCAACGCGATGGCCTACAAGGCTGATCGCATGGCTGCGGCGGTCAGCGCCAACAAGGAGGGCGCGGCGCCGATCGATTTGCTGGTCAAGGAGGGCGATACTTATCGCCATATCAAACTGGACTACCGCGACGGCTTACGCTACCCGCGACTTCAACGCGTCGACGGGAGCCTTGACCGCCTTGACGCGCTGATCAGTCCACGCCCCTGAACCGGACGGCGCAGCGGCCCCGGCCTTCTGCCTAATCTGCCGGACGGGCCCGCGCCCGGACGCAAACCAGGCTGGCCTTGTTGATTTCGGACTGCATGATCGCCGACAACCTGTCGACATGTTCCAGCAGCTCGCCAAATGCCTTGGCGTCGGTGGGCTTATCGGGGCCATCGAGCAGCGTGAGCACTTCGCCGAGCATCGACCGCAGGTCGGCGAGCAGCTTGAGACACTGGTCCGCTGCGGCTGGCAGCACTACCTGCTCCAACCCGCCAAACAGTCCCTTGATGTAGCCGTCAATTTCCTGCCTGCGAACCGACACCAGATGCCGGATGCCTGCATCGCTTGCCGCAGCCGTTACCGCCAGCAAGTCGAAGGGCTTGCTGGCGTCCTGGTGCGCGGTCAGGCGGCTCCACAGGCCGCCAACCAGCGCCGCGTCGAAAGCGTTGGCCGCCTGACTCGATTCAAAAGCTGGCAACGCGCCGCCCCAAAGTTGCCCGACGGCATCCATCGGCGATGCATGCATGGCGGGCGACACAATGCTGCCCAGGAACCAGGTGCGAACCGCATGAAACGGCGTCGGACATTGATAGCGCTGCAGCATTTCTGCTGCGGCGGTGTCCAGCTTGGCAGGCGCAGTCAAATCGACCATAGGCTTTATCTCTCCTTCTTGCAGTGCTTGCACAACGGGTCAGACCCAGCCGTATTCTCTCCCAACAGGCTGGCCGACGAAGCGGCTCCCGAAGGTGCCATATGGAACTATCCGGACTTGCGCTAGATGCCCTCATCGGGCCCGCTTCGGTCGATCAGGTGGCCTCAAGCACACAGGTCTTCTCGAACATCAGGTGCTCGTGGTCTGGGAGCACCGCGCCGAGATCCATGCGCATCAGCGAACTGCCGAGTCCGCTGGTACGCTCAACCAGCAGCGTCTTGATCTCGGCGCCGGGATGCGCCTGCTGCTCGGACTGGCTGGCCCGCCCGACGCATTTTCCATCCGGCGGGCAGGCTTGCCATGCAGGCTCAATGGACGGGCGATTTATAGCTTCCAGTCACCTCATGGGCCCGCTTCATGGTTTCGGTGAATTCCTGGCTCGAAACCACTTCGGTAACCTGCCAGGTCTCGGGAACCAGTGCGCCTGAACTGGCGATCGCCATCGCAAATGCATTCTTGGACGCGTTGCTTCCCTCAATGATCAAGTGAACCCTGGATGGCAATTCAAAATAGATCGATTGCAGGGTCATCTGGCAGGCATGGAGCATCTTCCGAACCGCGACCTCTCGGTCTTGCGGCTGCTGAACCATGCTACGCATGGATTCGCTGGTGTAGGTGCAGGAACAGAGAAAAGTAGCCATGAAATCCCCCAAAAAATGTGGAGATCCAGTGTCTCCGGCGGACCTGATTCAGGACTGTTCCGACGCAAGGCGCCCTCTTGCAATCAATTCAACAACCAGCAAAACATCGACGATGCAAGAGTGCGTAGCGCACGGCCAGCTCGATTCCGAGCAACAACGCTTTTGTGTATCCGATGATCAAAAAACTACCTGCCGCAATGCTGCTGGCCACCGCCATCTCGTCACAAGCGCAACTGCTTCAACTCGGCCAGGGAGATGACAAGAGCCATTACATCGACATCGCGAGCATTCGAAGAGACGGCAATATTCGCAGCGCGTGGACTCTTCAGGACCTTGCAAATCCGGATCCAGCCACGGGCACCATGTCTAGCCGCTTCATGTACGAATATGACTGCCAAGCGGAAAAGTACAGGATGCTCGCATTTTCTGCGCACTCCGAGCCGATGGGAATGGGCAAGACCCTTGTCAACCAGCAACTGGCATTGCGGTGGATGCAGGCGCTGCCGAACTCATTTGGCATGGCAGCGCTTGAACTGGTCTGTTCGCTATAGGACGCGCATCTCCCGGGACGGCTGATCCGGCGCGCCAAGCGACGGACGAAAACGGCACGGCGCTTTCCTCAAACCTTGATATACGGTGCTAGCAAAGCCAAGCGGCCCCACGCACACCCGATGCGTCGCCAAGCCGATATTTGAGAACGGGTGACCACGCGGTCGCTGAAGGCATCAATGACGAGGCAACAAAAACCCCGCTATGAATCTGATGAATGCGGGTTTTGAGGGGTTGTGAGAGCTTCTGATTCGATAAATTGGTCTGCCCGGAGGGGATCGAACCCCCGACCCTCAGCTTAGAAGGCTGATGCTCTATCCGACTGAGCTACGGGCAGTGGTCGAAATTATCGCAGGCCGCCGGGCTTGATAGGCGTACTGGACCGGCTCTCAAACCGTGCGCCAGAAAGCGTCACGGACCGAGCCGGCCAGGAAGTTGTCGCTGTTCTTGTGGATCATGTCCCAGTAGTGCTTGTCCGACAGCATCTTGGTATTGACCGCGTCGAGTGACGCCATGTCCTTGTATCGGGTCGACCAGGCGATGCGACTCGGGTTACCGCCGATGGGCAGCAGCACCTCCAGGTCAAGGTCGTAGCTCTTTTTCAGGTAGGCGGCAACGTCGTGGGCGAAGCTGATGGCGCTTGCGGTCCTGCCCGGGGCGATGGCGGCCGTGCGATTGAATGCGATCATGTTGCGTTTCCTTGCGCCGAGCGAGTG
>CAISIP010000385.1 GCA_903885415.1 uncultured beta proteobacterium | reverse complement strand
GGTGCTGGGCAGCTTTGCGTCGAGCATCTCGATGCAGTCGGGCGCCCCCACTTTCGGAACGCCCGAGCCCGCGCTGGTGCTCTACGCGATGGCGGCGCTCGCGCGCCGCGTCGGCGTTCCCTTTCGTTCCGGAGGCGGCCTGTGCGGCTCGAAGATCGCCGACGCGCAGGCCGCCTCCGAGTCGGCCAACACCATGCTGCCGACCTGCCTGGGCGGCGTGAACTTCGTCCTGCACGCAGCGGGCTGGCTCGAAGGCGGGCTGTCGATGGGCTATGAGAAATTTGTCATGGACGTCGACCAGGCCGGCATGATGCATACGCTGCTGGCCGGCGTCGACCTGAGCGAAAACGGCCAGGCGATGGACGCGATCCGCGAAGTCGGCCCGGGTAAGCATTTCCTGGGCTGCGCCCACACCCAGGCCAACTTCGAGACCGCCTTTTACCGCTCGCCGATCACCGACAACAACAGCTTCGAGCAGTGGGAGGCCGAGGGCGCGCGCGACCTGGCGCAGCGCGCCAACGCCAGCTGGAAGAAGCAGCTCACCGAGTACGAGCTGCCCGCCATGGACCCCGCCGTCGACGAAGCGGTGCTGGACTATGTGAACCGGCGCAAAGCCTCCTTCCCCGACTCCAACGTCTAGTCCCGCTGCATCGAGCAGCGCCTTTATCTTTAAGTAGTCCGAAAAGCGATCGCGCCTGGTCAGAGCACAACGCCCTGTGCCAGGGCGTCGATCTGGGCCAGCAGGGCATCCGGGATCTCCAGGCCCTCGCTGTGCGCCAGCCGCTCGAGTGCCAGGCGCCGTGCGCCTGCCAAGCGCACGCCGTCGTCGGACAGCATCTCGGCGATCAGGCATTCCATGCGGTCGAAGTACAGGTCCTTGCCCGCCAGCGCGCCGGGGTCGATCACGATGAAGGCCTGGCCGATGCGTGGCGGGTTGCCGGCGTCGACAAAAAAAGACGATGCCTCGAAACCAAACTGCGCGCCGATCAGCGCCGTGACCAACAACTCGACCACCAGCGCGAGCATCGCGCCCTTGGGGCTGCTGGCAGCGCCGATCGGCAGCATGCTGCCCTGCAAGCCGGCCTGCGGGTCGGTGGTCGGCTGGCCCGCGCTGTCCAGCGCCCATCCGGTTGGAATGCGGGCGCCGGCCTTGGCGGCGACCATCAGCTTGCCACGGGCGACCTCGCTCAGCGACAGGTCGATCATCAACGCGTCCGCGCTTCTGCGCGGGAACACGGCTGCCACCGGATTGGTTCCGAATATCGGATGCCGGCCCCCTGCTGCCGGCATGGCGGCCGGAGAGTTCGCGAAACCCAGCCCGACCATGCCCGCTTCGGCAACGACGCGCAGGTGATCGACCAGCACGCCGCAGTGGTGGCTGTTGCGCACGCCGGCAAAGCACACACCGGTTTCGGCGGCCATGGCAAGCGCCTCGCGCAGCGCCAGGTCGCAGGCCGGAAAAGCCAGTCCCTGACGCGCGTCGACCAGCAGCGCGGAAGCTTTGCGCCGCTCAAGCACCGCCACCGCCTGTCCGTCGGCGCGGCCGTTGCGCAGGTGCGTCGCGTACTGGGGAACCCGGCCCAGCCCATGCGAGGCCAATCCCTGCGCCTCGGCCAGCACCAACGCGCGCGCCGTCGAACGGGCCATGGCGTCGCTGGCGCCGGCCTGACGCAGCGCGCGCGCTGCGCTTTCGGTGGCTTGCGCCAGGGTAATCCGGGCCATCAGCGCAATGCCGCGCGCGTCGTGTCCGCGATAGGCGGCGTCAGCCGCCGGCTGGGGACATCGGCCCGCGGCGCAGCTGCCGACCCTTCTGCCATGGCGTGCAAGGCGCCGCCGTTCACGCCGACTCGTAAAGCCGGGTCAGCACGAACTCGCGGTGCCCCAGCGCCTCGGCCGCGGTGAGACGGCCATTGGCGGTGCGCAGCATGTTGTCGAGCAGCTTGTCGCCGGCCTGGTCGAGCGTGAGTTCGCGCTGCAGCAAGCCGGTGACGTCGACGTCGATGTGCTCGCTCATGGTGCGCACGGTGCGTGGGTTCGCGCAGATCTTGATCACCGGAAGAATCGGGTTGCCGATCACGTTGCCCTGCCCAGTGGGGAAGAAGTGCAGCGCATAGCCCGACGCCGCGCACAGCGTCACCATCTCGGCTGCCGCGCTGCTCGAGTCCATGAACCACAGACCCGGATGGCTCGGAATTTCTGCCTTGTCGATGACGCCGTCGACACTGCACTTCTTGCCGATCTTCTGGATGTTGCCCAGCGCCTTTTCCTCGATCGTCGTCAGGCCGCCGGCGATGTTGCCCTTGGTGGGCTGGCTGTCGGACAGGTCGCTGGTCTTGTGGCGGTTGATCACGTCCTGGTAACGGTTGAACATGAACATGAACTTATCGCGCACCGCGTCGTTGGCGCAGCGCGCCGCAACGATGTGCTCGCCGCCGGTGATTTCGGTGGTCTCACCAAAGCACAGCGTGCTGCCCAGCGGGTGCAGCTTGTCAAAGGCGTTGCCAACGCTCGGGTTGGCGCCGCAACCACTGGTGGTGTCGGACTCGCCGCACTTGGTGCTGACCCACAACTCCGAGATCGCGCAGGCTTCGCGCTGCTTCTCGCTGGCCCACTGCACATACTCGCGCGCGGCCTTGGAGGCGCGCATGATGGTGTCGTGGTCGCCGTGCAGTTCGATGCCGAAGCCCACCACCGGCTTGCCGGTGGTCTTGATGCCGTCGACCACCTTCTGCGTCCAGCCGTCCTCGATGCCGATCACCACCACCGCCGCAACATTGGGGTTGCAGCCGGTTCCGATCAGCGTGCGGAAATGCAGGTCGAGGTCGGCGCCGAACTGCAGCCGGCCGTAAGGATGCGGTATCGCCATCGCGCCTTTGATGTTGTGGGCCACCGCCTCTGCGGCCGCGTTGGACAGGTCGTCCAGCGGCAGGATGATCACATGGTTGCGGATACCCACGCGCCCGTTTTCACGGCGGTAGCCCAGGAAGCTGCTGTCTTTGCTGACGATGGACATGCGGTTCTTTCAGATGGAATGTGTAGGGAGCCGGTCGATCACCAGCGCTTGGTCTTGATGTTGTGCACATGCGCGTGCTCGCCGGTCTTGATCGGCGCCACCACCTTGCCCATGTCGATGCCGTACTTCCACACCGTGTCGCCTACCGCCATGTCCTTGAGAGCAACCTTGTGGCCGATCGGTATGTCCTGGCCCGCCGTCACCTCGACCATCCGGTCCTCGTCCATGATCCACCCGGTCATCGCAGCGCCTGCGCACACGCCCTCCACCACCACAACCGCCACCGTGTCTTTGGCGTCGTGCAATACAAAATGAATCATCTTCTCTCCTGGCCTTAAGGGTATTTTGAATACGCCGCGATTTTACGGCTCACGACGGCAGTTACCCGCAACCTCTGGTCGCTGCGGTGGCAAAACTCCTCATCCGGCTTCGAGGGCGCAGCGCATCGACCGCGTAGCCACCTCCTCGAGCCAGCCGAGGTCGACGTCTTGGTGCGCTTCGCAGATGAACCAGGGTTCGCGCGAGTCGGGTTCGAGCATTACGCCGTTCTCGATCAGTTGCCAGGCAAAGCGCTGATACAGCGCGGTATTGCTCAGGCGCCAGTCCCGATAGTTGGCAGGAACGCAGGGCGTGAAATGGATGCCGAACATCGCTGGTGGGCCGGCAAACGCGTGCGCAATCCCCGCTGCCGAAAAAACCCGCCCCAGCAGGTCGCGGATCTGCGCGCCGACGCGATCAATCGTCTGCAGTGCGTCGGTTTCAGCAAGTATCTGCAATGTGGCACTGGCAGCGCCCAGCGCAACCAGATTGGCGGTGTAGGTGCCGCCGTGCACCACGCCACCGGCGTGCGACCCGACCATGTCCATCACCTCGGCGCGTCCTCCAAAGGCCGCAACCGGGTAGCCGTTGCCCATCGCCTTGGCGTAGGTGCTCAGGTCGGCGTGGATGCCATAAAGCTCCTGCGCGCCGCCCTTGGCCACCCGAAAACCGGTCTTGACCTCGTCGAGAATCAACAGCGCGCCGTGCCGGTCGCATAAATCGCGCAGGCGCTGCAGCCATTGCTGGCTTGCCGCGATACTGCCGGCGTTGCCGATGATGGGCTCCAGGATCACAGCGGCGAGCGTGTCGCAGCGGTTCACAAAAAGCTGCTCAAGCGTGTCAAAGTCGTTGAGGCGGATGAAGTCGACCAGCGCACGCGAGCGCTGCGGTATGCCCGCGCCAAAGGCGATGACGCCGGGTTCTAGCCCGCTGCTGGGGTCCCAGTTCTCCAGGTCCGATTTCCACATCACCTCGTCGTACAGGCCGTGAAAACCACCCTCGACGATGGCGATATGGTCCCGCCTGGTGAAGCCGCGCGCTGTGCGAACCGCCCCCATGACGGCCTCGGTTCCCGAGTTGGCGAATCGTAGCTTGTCGATGTTGGGGCACAGCGCCTTGATTTGCCGGACAACCGCCGTGTCGAGCGCGGTTGAAAACCCGCAAAGCGTCCCGCGCTGCGTGATCTGCTCCACCACGGCGCGATCGACGCGCTCGTCCCGGTAGCCAAGGATGATGGGGCCATACCCGAGGCGAAAATCCACATACTCCTTACCATCGCTGTCGGTGAGCCGGCAACCCTTGGCGTTTTCGATAAATACGGTTTTGTCGTCGCCCCAGTAACGATAATTCTCGGCAACCCCTTGCGGCATATGCCGCAGCGCTTCGGCCATCAGGGAGGACTGTCTGCGAATGGGCATGATCGAATCCGATGGGTAGTCTCGGCTGGATTCTAGATTGCGAAGGTTGCGCCGAATCCCTGCGGCAGCTCGGTATCCTCAATCGTGAGACCTGCAACGCCCGCAGTTTCGAGCTCTTCAACGCTACGCCGGACCTTCAATGCATGGCCAAAACCATGGTCGGCGTCGATCAACAAGGGCAGGTCGGTGGCGCGCGTGATGCGGTGGGCCTGTTGCGCGAGTTCGGTCAGCGTCAGGACCACCAGGTCGGGAGCACCGGGGACGGCAAGCGATGCCACCGAGCCGGCCAACATCGCCACTTCATAGCCCACATGCCGGGCGATGCGGGCCGATACCGGGTCGAAAACCGAGGCCGGGAAAACGCAGCGCGAGCCGGACAGGACCGCTCGCAGTTCATGACGACGCCTTACACAGTGCATGAGAAATCCTTTGCCATCACGCTGAGCGGTCGGTCGGGTTTGAACGGCTTCGGCCGTGCGGCATTTTGCCCGCACGGCCGTGGCGCTGCAGAAAAGCGGTGCAGGCGGCGATCAGCTGCGCGGGTTGGTCGCGATGCGGCGAGTGGCCGCAGCCGGCGAGTTCCAGCAGCACGGACTGCGGCGCGCGGCGCGCGATGCCCCTGATTTGCGCCACGCTGCCGTAGACATCGTCCAGGCCCTGCACCGCGAGCAATGGGCAGCGGATTGCAGCGAGTTCGGCTTCGATCGACCAAGCGAGAAAGCGCGGGTCAAGCCAGACCCCGTTCCAGCCCCAGAAAGCCGAATCGGGATCCTCATGGTATTTGGCAAGGCGCGCGCGCAGGCCGGAATGCAGATACGCCGCGCGGGCATCGCTGACGCCTTCAATCGACAGGGCTTCGACCATGATGTGCGGCGCCACCACGATGCAGCCAGCGACGCGGTCCGGATGCCGGGCGGCGTACAGCAGCGCGATCGAGCCGCCGTCGCTATGGCCGAATAGCCATGGCGGCGGCGCCACCTGGTCGACCTTCAGCGCGCTGAGTAGCGCCGGCAGCAGCGCACAGGCCTGGCGGTGCATGTAGTCCGCGCCCCAATCTTCGCCCCGCGCGCGCGGCGTCGAGCGGCCGTAGCCCGGGCGTGAATAGACCAGGCCGCGGCAGCCTGCCGCATCGCACAACTGCTGCGGGAAATCCCGCCACATGGACAACGAGCCCAGCCCTTCGTGCAGGAATACCAGCAAGGCAGCGTCTGCGCGCTCGCCATTGAGCCATTGGTGCTCGATCCGGACTGCGCGGCCGTCACAGTCGACATCGACAAACTGCGGCGCGGCGCCCAACGGGGCTGCTGCGTCGAGCGCCACCAGCGCACCGGTCGGGGGCGACTCGACAGCGTCCTCGCTTTCCTGCTGCAGGTGGTGTAGGGGCTTCATGCGCGTCTCCGTGGCAGTGGCTGCGCGGCGGCCTGGCTTGCCCGCGCCGAAAATGTGAAGTATTATGCATAAACAGACGATTGCCAGCAGCACCCATCATGTCCAGCACGATATTGCCTAAGAAGGCGTCCCCATCGGGTCGTGTCAGCACCGGCACAAGGGAATCCCCCGCGGTCGCCGGTCCGGGCGATGATCTGACAGGCGAGATGAACCCTTTTTTAACCCGGCTCGGTGCGCGTGCGCGCGAACTGCGGGTGCGCCGTGGCATGACGCGCAAGGCGGTGGCGCTGGCAGCCGGCGTGTCGCAACGGCACCTGGCCAACCTGGAGTACGGGGTGGGCAACGCGTCGATCCTGGTACTGCAGCAGGTGGCGCAAGCGCTGCAGTGCCCGCTGGGCGAGTTGATCGGCGACGTGACGACCTCGTCGCCCGAGTGGCTTATGATCCGCGAACTGCTCGAACAACGCGACGAGCCCACCCTGCAGCGGGTGCGGGTGGCCATCGCCGCCATGCTCGACACCCACGCCGGCAGCGCCACCGTGGGCGCGCGCATCGCCCTGCTCGGGCTGCGCGGCGCCGGCAAGTCGACGCTGGGCCAGATGCTTGCCGACGACCTGGGTTTCCCCTTTGTGGAACTGAGCCGCGCGATCGAGAAGATCGCCGGCTGCACGGTGGCGGAGATCCAGGCGCTGTACGGTGCGAACGCGTACCGGCGCTACGAGCGGCGCGCGCTGGAGGAGGCGATCCGGGTCCATCCGAAGGCGGTGATCGCGATCCCTGGTGGGCTGGTGTCCGATCCCGGCACCTTCAATCAATTGCTGGCGCAGTGCACCGCGGTGTGGTTGCGGGCAGACCCGCACGACCATATGCAGCGCGTGACGGCGCAAGGCGATCTGCGGCCCATGGCGGCGAGCAAGGAGGCCATGCACGACCTGCAGGCCATACTAGCCAGCCGCGCGCCCTTCTATGCCAAGGCGCACGCCAGACTCGACACCAGCGCGCAGGCGCTGGAGCCAACAGCCGCAGCCTTGCGCACCATGGTGCGGGACATGCTGCGGTTGCCGCGCTGACGCGCCCAAAAGATGCATGAAAATGCATAATGTAAGAAATATGCATTATTATGCGTATTAGGGCTGGCCAGGTCGGATTTTCGAACCGCAGTGCCGCCGCAACGCTTCTGAAGGGACCGCCGAAGTGAGCCATTCCAGTCATGTCGAATACCAAAGCCACCCGTCGCGCTACCGCCACTGGACGCTGGAATTCAATGGCCCCGTTGCGACGCTAAAGGCCAACTTTGACGAGAACGGCGGCTTGCGGCCGGGCTACAAGCTCAAGCTCAACAGCTACGACCTCGGCGTTGACATTGAGCTCAACGACGCCATCAGCCGCATCCGCTTTGAGCATCCGGTGGTGCGCACCGTCGTGATCACCAGCGCCAAGGAAAGGGTGTTTTGCTCGGGCGCCAACATCTTCATGTTGAGCCTGAGCAGCCACGCCTGGAAAGTGAATTTCTGCAAGTTCACCAACGAGACGCGCAACGGGATGGAAGATGCGTCGGCGTACAGCGGACTCAAATTCCTGGCGGCGGTCAACGGCGCTTGCGCCGGCGGCGGCTACGAATTGGCGCTGGCGTGCGACGAGATCATCCTGGTCGACGACCGCTCCTCGGCAGTCAGCCTGCCCGAAGTGCCGATGCTCGGCGTGCTGCCCGGCACCGGCGGACTGACCCGGCTGACCGACAAGCGCCATGTGCGCCACGATCTGGCCGATGTCTTCTGCACCAGCGCCGAGGGCGTGCGCGGCGAGAAGGCGCTTGCCTGGCGACTGGTCGATGCGCTGGCCAAGCCGGCCGTCTTCGCCGCCAAGGTCCGGCAGCGCGCACTCGAACTCGCCGCCGGCAGCGACCGCCCTGCCGATGCGCAGGGCGTGGTGCTCACGCCGCTGCAGCGCAGCGCAGAGCCCGACGCGCTGATCTATACCCATGTTGCGGTGCGCATCGACCGCTCCAGGCGCGCGGCGACCTTCACCGTCAAGGCGCCCAGCGGCCAGCAACCGGAGGACATCGCGGCCGTCGAAGCCGCGGGCGCCGACTGGTATCCGCTGGCGATGGCGCGGGAACTCGACGACGCGATCCTGTCGATGCGCAGCAATGAACCCGACATCGGAATCTGGCTGCTCAAGACCGAAGGCGCCGTCGACGCGGTGCTGGCGATGGACGCCCTTTTGCTGGCATTGCGGACGAACTGGCGGGTCCGCGAGACCATCGGCCTGCTACGCCGCACGCTGAGCCGCCTGGACGTGTCTGCGCGTAGCCTGTTTGCGGTGATCGACGCCGGTTCGTGCTTTGCCGGCACCCTGCTGGAACTCGCGCTGGCATGCGACCGCAGCTACCAGTTGGCGCTTGCCGACGACGCCGCACGCGCACCGCGCCTCGCTGTGACCGATTGCAATTTCGGCTTCTACCCGATGGCCACCGGCCAGAGCCGGCTGGCTCGTCGCTTTTACGACGAGAAGGCAGCGCTCGACGCGGTGCGGGCCGCCACCGGCCTGCGACTGGACGCCGACGCCGCCTTCGCGCTGGGCCTTGTGACGGCGAACCCGGACGACATCGACTGGGACGACGAGTTGCGCATCGCGATCGAGGAGCGCATCGCGATGTCGCCCGACGCGCTAAGCGGCCTGGAAGCGAACCTGCGCTTCAACGGAACCGAAACCATGGCCACGCGCATCTTCGGCCGCCTGAGCGCCTGGCAAAACTGGATCTTCCAGCGTCCCAATGCCGTTGGCGACAGGGGCGCACTGAAGGTATACGGCAAAGGCGAGCGGGCGCAGTTCGACTGGAGCCGGGTGTAGCCAGCAGGGCCGCTGCGCCGACCGGGCGCAGCACGGCAGCAGCATTTCAATGGACGGAGGGCCGTATGGCAGCGATTAACTACAGCGAAAAAATACCGAACAACGTCAACCTTGGCGAAGACCGTGCTTTGCAGCGCGCGCTGGAGCAGTGGCAGCCCCAGTTCATCAACTGGTGGGACGACATCGGTCCCGCAGACTCGGCGAATTCCGAGGTCTACCTGCGTACCGCCATCAGCGTCGACCCGCAGGGATGGGCCCACTTCAGTCACGTGAAGATGCGTGACTACCGATGGGGCATCTTCCTGCACCCCGGCGACAGCGAGCGAAGAATTCATTTCGGCGACCACAAGGGCGAGAAGGTCTGGAACGAGGTTCCCGGCGAATACCGCGCCAACCTGCGCCGCATCATCGTGACGCAAGGCGACACCGAACCGGCGTCGGTCGAGCAGCAACGCCATCTAGGGCTGACGGCGCCGAGCCTGTATGACCTGCGGAACCTCTACCAGATCAACGTCGAGGAGGGGCGCCATCTGTGGGCCATGGTCTACCTGCTGCACAAGCACTTCGGGCGCGACGGGCGCGAGGAGGCCGAGGCGCTGCTGGTGCGACGCAGCGGCGACGAGAACAACCCGCGCATCCTGGGCGCCTTCAACGAGGCGACGCCGGACTGGCTGAGCTTCTTCATGTTCACCTATTTCACCGACCGGGACGGCAAGTTCCAGCTCTGCGCGCTGGCCGAGAGCGCCTTCGAGCCGCTCGCGCGCACCACCCGGTTCATGCTGACCGAAGAGGCGCACCATATGTTCGTCGGCGAAAGCGGCATCGCGCGCATCATCCAGCGCACAGCGCAACGGATGAACGAACTCAAGACCGACGACGTCGGCCGGCTGCGCGCTGCCGGCGTGATCGACCTGCCGACGATCCAGCGCTACATCAACTTTCACTACAGCGTCACGATCGACCTGTTTGGCGCCGACGAGTCGAGCAACGCGGCGACCTTCTACAACACCGGACTGAAGGGCCGCTACGAGGAAGCCAAGCGCGCCGACGACCATATGCTGCAGGGCCAGACCTACAAGGTGCTCGAGGCGCGCGACGGCCAGTTGGTCGAGAAGGACGTGCCGATGCGCAACGCGCTCAACGAAGTGCTGCGCGACGACTACATCAAGGACTCCGTGGCCGGCGTCGAGCGCTGGAACCGGGTTCTGGAGAAAGCCGGGATTTCCTTCAGGCTCAGGGTGCCGCACAAGGCCTTTCACCGCCAGATCGGCGCGCTGTCGGGCGTCAAGCTATCGCCCGACGGCCAGTTGCTTTCCGATGCGCAGTGGAACGCGAACGCCGACGCCTGGCTGCCCAGCCCGCAGGACCGGGCCTTCGTCGCCTCGCTGATGGGCCCGGTGGTCGAGCCAGGAAAGTTCGCGAACTGGATTGCGCCGCCGGCCATGGGCGTCAACCGCCAGAGCGCCGACTTCGACTATGTGCGCTTCAACTGACACCTCGTGCCACTGGAGATCGCCTTGGACGTCGACGCCGAAAAAGCCATCCAGCAGCACCTGATTGATCCGGAGATCTGCATCCGCTGCAACACCTGCGAGGCCAGTTGCCCGGTCGGCGCCATTACGCACGACGACCGTAATTATGTGGTCGACGCCGACCAGTGCAACTCCTGCATGGCTTGCATAGCGCCTTGCCCTACCGGCTCAATCGACAACTGGCGCACCGTGGCGCGCGCCAGCGCCTACAGCGTGTCGGAGCAGTTCCGCTGGGACGCCCTGCCGCCCGAGCGGACGCCAGAGCCACCGTCTGCCGGCACCGCGCGCGCCGATGCAGCGCGCGCCGAATTTTCTGCCGGCTCAGCGCTTGGGTCCAATGCCAGCCGCGTGCCATACGGCGCGACGATCGCGCCATGGTCGGCGGCACACCCCTACACGAACCTCTATGGCCCGAAGGCGGCTGCACGCTTCGTGACGGCCACCGTCGCCGGCAACGTGCGTGTCACGGCGGTGGGCCATGACTACGACACGCACCATGTCGTACTCGATTTCGGTGCCATGCCGTTCCCGGTGCTAGAAGGCCAGTCGATCGGCATCGTCCCCGGCGGACTCGACGCCAGCGGGCGACCGCACCATGCGCGCCAGTATTCAATTGCCAGCCCGCGCAACGGCGAGCGTCCCGGCTATAACAATCTGTCGCTGACGGTCAAGCGGGTGCTTGAGGACCACCAGGGCCGGCCCGTGCGCGGCGTCGCGTCGAACTACCTGTGCGACCTGCAGGTGGGCGACCAGGTGCAGGTGACCGGCCCCTTTGGGAGCAGCTTCCTGATGCCCAACCACCCCCGGTCGAACATCGTGATGATCTGTACCGGCACTGGCAGCGCGCCCATGCGCGCCATGACCGAATGGCGCCGGCGCCTGCGCGCCGGCGGCAAATTTGAGCCCGGCACACTGATGCTGTTCTTCGGCGCCAGGAGCAAGGAAGAACTGCCCTATTTCGGACCGCTGCAGAGCCTGCCGACGGATTTCATCGACATCAACTTCGCTTTTTCGCGCGGTCCCGGCCAGCCCAAGCGCTATGTGCAAGACCTGATGCGCGAGCGCGCCGCCGACCTTGGCGCCCTGCTACGCGACGCCAACACCTGCCTTTATGTCTGTGGGCTCAAGAGCATGGAAGACGGCGTTGTACTGGCGCTGCGCGATGTCGCGCAGCAGGCCGGGCTACACTGGGACACCGTGGCAGCTTCGCTGAACGCCGAAGGCCGCCTGCACCTGGAAACCTATTGATGGACACGAGCTACAACCTGCCAGGCGCTCCGGTGCTGGTCGTTGGTGCGGGAATCATGGGGCTGGGCATCGCGCAGGTGGCAGCACAGGCGGGCCACACGGTGATGCTGCACGACACGCGGGACGGCGCCGCCCTGCAGGCAAGGGATCGGCTCGCCGGGACGCTGGACGCGCTGGTTGCCAAGAACCGCTTGAGCGACTCGGCGGCTGCGCAGACGCTGGCGCGCGTGCAACCCATTGCGTCGCTTGACGCGGCAGGACATGCCCGGCTGGTGATCGAGGCCATCGTCGAGCGGCTCGACGACAAACGCGGTCTCTTCAAGCAACTCGAAACCATCGTTGGCGCGCACTGCATCCTCGCGACCAACACCTCGTCTATCTCGGTGACCACGATGGCCAGCGGTTTGCAACATCCGGGCCGGCTGGTCGGGATGCATTTCTTCAATCCGGTGCCGTTGATGAAGCTCGTCGAGGTGGTGTCGGGCCTGCAGACCGACGTGGCGGCAGCGGCGGCGGTATACGCGCTGTCGACCATCTGGGGCAAGCAGCCGGTGCATGCCCGCTCAACGCCGGGATTCATCGTCAATCGGATCGCCCGCCCTTTTTATGCCGAAGCCCTCGGGCTGTTACAGGAGCGTGCCTGTACACCCGAGGTGATCGACCAATGCCTGCGCGCGGTGGGCTTTCGCATGGGGCCCTGCGAACTGATGGACCTGATTGGCCACGACACCAATTTCGCCGTCACCCAGTCGGTTTTCGAGGCGAACTTCTTCGACAAGCGCTACACGCCTTCGCTGCTGCAGCGCGAGATGGTCGACGGCGGTTTGCTTGGCAGGAAATCAGGCCGCGGCTTCTACGACCATGCCCATGCTGGCGCCAGGCCCCCGCCCGCCTCGGCGCCGCTAGCCCCGCCTCGCGAGCCCCAGGTGGTCCGCTTGCACGGCCAGGGGTCGATGGCCGATCACTTTGCCGCCAGCCTGCTGCAGACCGGCCATCGGATCGACCGCGTCGCGGGCAGCGACTGGATGGGCCTGGAAGTGCCATCGGGTGCGTTGCGCATGACCGATGGAAGAACCGCCTCCGAGACGGGGGCCGAGGTGGCGGTTTTCGACCTGGCATTCACCCTCGCGCCTGGCGCTGCCCTGGCCTGGGCGCCGTCGCTGCG